>NZ_VFVM01000017.1:0-102766 GCF_006442845.1 Mesorhizobium sp. B2-4-2
AATCCTGCAATTCCAAAGCCACAATCGGCCCGGATCAAAAAGCCAAATCAATGGCTTGCGGATAGTTCACGGCCGACTTGCTATGGGACTGATATTCAGAGCAGCGAAAGCAATTTGTATGCGCTGCTCGGAATAGCCAGCCTGCTTCATTTCATTTTTAAGCTCGTCGATCGGCTGCTCTTTCGTAGAAGCCGGCTTGCTGCCGGGACCGCATTCCGAGTTCTTGAAAGCAGTCCAACGCCGGCCATTGAGCGTACCATCGGTTTTGGCGGCATTGAATTTATCAAGACATTCCGCAGCTGTTAGCGCATGGGCTTGCACCGAAACAGCTAGCAGAGCCAATCCCGCTAACGTCGCTAGTCGCGCGATGAACATAATAGCCCCCCAAAAATGGCGCACGGTCCGTCTACGCCGTGACGATGATGATATTGCCAGGCAATGGCGCACCTGCTCCCGCTGCGCCATTTACATACTATAGTTGATAAACTTGACCAGCAAATTCCGCAACGCAGTCCTTTATGGATATGCGCGTATTGATCGGGGAGAATTTTGCTCGCCTTCGGCGGGAAAAGGGCCTCACTCAGGAGGAGGTCGAGGCCCGGTCAGGCTTCAGCCAGCAGTATTTAAGCGGGCTAGAACGGGGAAAGCGAAACCCGACAGTGATTACGCTCTTCGAACTTGCAGAAGCGATCGGGGTCAGTCACCTTGATTTGCTGACACCTCATGACGCTTGCAAGGACTGATGCCTGCACCATGACTCCCGGCGCGCTGCAGCAGATGATGTCGTTGTCTGCGTCTAATTCGGCGGCGTCTGCCCGCCACACGACGACGCGATGTCATCAGCGGTTCTTTGGATGTGCGATCGCATCTCCGCTAGAATGACGGTCAACCGCGTCCCCAGTATCACCTTTTGTTCGGCATGCGCCTCGATAAAGAGAGCAGCAAGTTTTGGATCGAAGTCAGCGGTAAGAGTGTCTGGCGAAATTCGACCCATGTCGACGATGGCTCCGCCGCTACATCCACGAACGGCGATTGCGCTTACCTTTGCGCCCAGTTCATCTCGGGCATGCCTCGCGTTGTAGTCGACCAATATATGGTGGTTCTCCTTGGCAATCGCAGGAAGACAAGAGGCAGACCTTCCTACGCTTGTGTACGGGAGAAGGGATGGAATGACCCTTGTCCCATTGACTCTATTGATCTTGTTTTTCGAATTCGGGTAGCCGAGGCATGTGTATATCCTACCTTCACTTGACGCCACTGAAGCGCTTATTTCCGCTTCCGTAACGAACGTCGCACCTATGAGCTTCGGCACCAAGTCAGCGTTCAGTGGGGCTATTGAGAAATCCGCGTGATCTTTGCGCCGGTCTCCGCTCGGTGGCGTCGTGACAAGGGCCTCAAATTGCAGTGGTGCGAAGTGGTCTGCCCCAAGAAAGAGCGTAGTTGACTTGCTCCAATCGATGACATGGGCGGCAGTCAGCAAATAGTGTCCTTCGGGTAAATCGAGGAGCAAAGCCGATCCGATGTGAAATGGGTCGCCCCCATCAGACACGCCGTAGATTGGCTTCACGGCATTCCGGAAGCGCTTGCGGGCAGCATCCGAAGCTTCGTTCATTCGTTCGCGCGCTATTTCCTCAAGAGTCTTAACAACCATTTTTTTCTGCTCCGGCGCCGAGAGGCACATAGGAAAGTTTTGGAAGAACGCGCGTCCCAGGGGTAGGAATTTAGAACGCTCATTAATTCTGAGTATCGCACCATTTATCGGAACCGGAGCAGAGGGAGCCTCTTTCGGGCCGACGTTAGAGGGTTTCTATCGTGGCTGCGCAATCAATAGGTCGATCCCCATGTCGACCCGGGCAATCTCTCTGGCGACGGCAATATCGACGTTAGCCAGCTCCTCCTCTGGAGAACGGGGAGTGCCATCGGCAGTCGGGCGACGCCTGGCCCTCACTCGCTCCGCAACTAGCTCGTGTGCGTCACGCATAGCTGGGGATACGAGGTCAAGGATGTTTTCTCTCACTTCCCGCGCGGCGAATTGCAATTCACCGAATCGTTTCTCCTCAAACTTAGCACTCAGGGTGGTGGAAAGCTGATCGAATGAGAGGGCTTTGATCGGCTTCGGCTTAGAACAAAAATACCCGGTTGCCAGTCCACGCCGGTACGCGATGGTATGAATTTTGTCGTCGGGTAGTGGTCCAATTTCCGTAGGCGAAAAGAAGACAGATCGCCGAGCGACTGCTGCAGCGTTGTAAGCGCTATCAAAGGCTCGAACGTTTTCGAGCGTCGGGGCGGCATAAAATACGTTCGCGGGATAGCGTGACTCCAGCTCTATCAGCAGTTCATGCTGACGGGAGATATCCCTTCTCATCACTGCGATTCGAAAAAAGGGAACTCTAAGACCTGGACAGTTCCAATTTGCGATCTCAAAAGCAGTTCCGCGCCGCATCAGTTCAGGGAGTTTGTACTGTAAAAAAAGAGGTGTGGCTGGGAAGTTAATCCGGATATCGAACCCCCACGACCCCTCCTGAATCAGATTCGGGAAGACTGGCGCTCCCACTGGCGCAATGGGAGACGAGCGTATTAGGTTTTCGGTAAATGCGTATCCAAATGAAAATTCTGTATAGCCCACTTTCACAATTCGCCCCCTGCATTTCCTCTTTTTACGAGGCAGGATACTGAGTTGTCGACAACAAGCCTGCATAGTCGGTTAGTCCAAGCCGCCGCATCAGCCTCCACACATCGGACATCAGCTCAGCGGGAAACAACATTCCGCGCCGTGCGCGGACTCGATCAGCTCTGCGCGCACAGTTTCCTGCCATGCTGCTAAACCCTAGCTGGCTTCGGCTGAGGCCCTTTGGGTAAATTGTCGGCAGAGTCGCCGCTACGAGGCTTTCACCGGCAGGATGACACCCGCCTTCGAGTCATATCGGTAGTGGAGGATGCTCCCATCAAGCAGCATAGGAATCGCCTGCTCGATGACGGACAACGGAAGCAGAAACCATTCTTTCGGCTTAAAGGGCCTTCCGAACCGATCCATGATCTCTATGTTCAGCCGCACTTCCCCGAAGAAGCGATGCAGCAAGTTCTCGAACTTGTTCGCATTGAGATCGATCGCGTCATAGGTGCGGACGGGATGTACCGGTGCAAGCAGGAAAGTTGGATCGTCCTTCGCCATTCTGATCCGCTCTTCGAAAGGGCCCGTCGTAAACCCAATCTTGAACAAATGGCCGTCTAGTTTCACGATCTCAGGCGCAGCCGAAAGACTTCTCACAACGTAGATGCATCCGGTTACACGACCCTTCGGTGCTGCAACGCTTTCGGTCGCCGGCTCCGTCCCGAACAGCGGCCCCGCTTCGGGACTGGAAATGCGCCGTCCACTCGGATCTTTGTAGAGTTCGGTTGCCAATGACCGTAGAAGGTTTTCACCCTCCGTGCCGTTCTCGAAAATGAGACGCAAGCGCGCGTTCCGCTTTCCATTGCGGAAATGCGGATCGTTCACTTCCGCCACATAAACCATGATGCCGTTCAAGATGAAGAATTCGCCGGCATTGATTTCCTGTTCGTTCGCAAACTTTATGCTCTTGCGCTTGCCGGAAACAAGGTCGGCAACGCAGGCGTCGAACAGCGGCTTGAATATCTGAAAGTCCTTTGCCGGCTTTCTCTCCGATACCTTATCCGGGCGCGCGGCCCTCGGGCGCGCATGTCTGAGATGGAAAATATCCTCGCTGGCCGTGTTCAGCAGCTCGTCGTCCAGACCGAGTATTTCCTCAACGCTAGCGGGTTCGTACGCGGTTGCCGTTTCGTCGGCCAGGAGCCCATGACGGTCATGAGCCGTGAGCTGGGCGGCGATGTGTCGATTGTCCCGGTAGCCTTTGAGGCGCATCGACAACACGCGCTCCTTGACAGACGGCTTTCGATCGCTCGGCCCCTCGCCCGGGACATAACCGTACTGATCGATAAAGCGGTTCAGTTCCTCGAAATCGTGCGTAATGCGTGATGCATCCGAGCTCGCGGCCGATGTTGCGGGCTTCACGTCGAGCAAACCGTCATGGTCCTCCGAAGACAGTATCTGCTCAAGGGTCAGGCGCGTCATGGCTAACTCTCAGCACTGACTATCTTTGCCCGTTCGCGCTTCTTGGCTTGTAACCACGCGAGGGCCTCGGCCAGCCGCCGCTCGATCGGATTGGGACTGACTAGGCTCGGGGCAACGCCCTTTTCTTTCCTGAACGCCTGGATACGTGGCCAGCTCGACACCGCCTCCTGTTCCGTCATGGAAATCCTCGTCGATGCCACAGCGGCGTGGATTGTGCGCAGGACGTCTTCCGTCACCGACTTCGACAGAATTTCGTAGGCTTTCTGGAAGGGATTTATCGAATCGATCAGGTCCATGTCGAGCTGATCGATGTTGATGAGACGTTCCGCCATGCGGACGAATTTCGTGTCGCCGTGCTGCTCGATCTGAACGGAGGGGCTCTTGAAGACGCCGTTGGCGACAACTGCTTGACGGACTTCTTCCACCTCGTCCGGCGTGAGATCGGGATATTTGTGCTCGATCACCTTCGGGATGATAACTTGGTTGACGATTTCTGGCGAATAGTCCGGATTCATCCCCGCCCGTAAAACGTCGGTATCCTGGATGATCGCAGCGGTCAGGTCGTTGAGGTCGCTTTCGAGAATCTGGCGCGTGCGCTCCGAACTCGGCTCGGCGAAGCCCTTGATTGCGATAATGTTGTCATCTTGCGTATAGACGATATCAGTCTCCTTTCGCGAGCCGTCCAGCTCGTCGGCGTCGGCCTTGGTCCTGAACTTGAAATTGGGCGCCAGTACCTGCTCCATAAGCAGAGAACAGGCAATCGCCTTGAGCATGTTATTGACGGCATCGGTCACCCGCTCTTCGCTCGCGTCTGGTTCGGCGATGAGATTGGTAAATTGCGCGTGGGTCTTTCCAGGAGCGTCGCGCGTCGCGCGTCCGATGATCTGGATGACTTCGGTAAGCGAGCCGCGATATCCGACAGTCAGGGCGTGCTCGCACCAAATCCAATCGAAACCTTCCTTCGCCATCCCGAGCGCGATGATAATGTCAACGTCGTCGCGGCCCTCGATCTTGCGCAACGTCCGCATGACCCGCTCGCGTTCCGGCCCGTCATCGACGAGGTCGGCGATTTTCAGAATACGCCCGTCCGCCCGCTGCACGCTGTAAAGGCCCGTCTCGTTGTCCTTCTCCAGCACCGTCCCGAGATGATCGTGGATGCGGTCCACCTCGTCGTATTTGTCCGATGTGGATTCTGCGGACCGGACATGGGGTATATGAACGATCGTCTTCAGGTCCGAATTCAGGACCTGATTGATGGCCTCGATGTAACGACCGCGATAGAAATGATAACCGATCCCAAGCGTCTTGAGATACTGGTAGCCGTTTAGCTGTTCATAATAGGTGTATGTGACCCGGTTAAAGCGCCCCTCATCTTCGGGCTGCAAAACCGGCGCGGTGTCGCCCCGGAAATAAGACCCGGTCATTGCAACGATATGGGCCTTGTCATCCTGCATAAGCGCACGAACGACCTCGCCCAGTCGATTGTTCTCGTCGGCTGACACATGATGAAATTCATCTATGGCAAGCACGCTGTCAGCGAACGCGGGCGCGCCGAGCTGATCGAATGCAAATCGCAGGGTTGCATGCGTGCAGACAAGAATCTCGTCGTCCGATGCCATAAAGGCTTTGAAGGCGGCGACCTTCCCGGCGGCGCCTGCGGAATCGGTGAGATTCCATTTCGAATCGACGATCCAGTCCCGGAAAAATCCCATCTCTGTCAGCTTCGTCGACTTGAAGGAGGTGCCTATCGAACGCTCTGGTACGGCGACGATGACTTTGGACAGGCCCTGATTTTCGAGCTTATCCAGTCCAATAAACATCAGCGCGCGAGACTTGCCGGACGCTGGCGGCGCTTTCACCAACAGATACTGCGAATTGCGGGCGTCGAAGGCGCGCGCCTGCATGGCACGCATGCCGAGCGCATTGACCGATTGGCTCGCTCCGGTCTGGCCGTAGGTAACGGTAACGAAATCGGCCATTTATGGCGCTCCCGGCGCGAGTTCCTGCCGGCCGAGCCGCTTGATCGGCTGTGCCCTTTTCAATCCCGCCGCGTAGCGGTCGAACAAGGTCTCCAGCCGTTCACTGTCGGTTCGAAAAGGCCGGCCGATATATATGGTCTCGATCGTATCATCTAATGCGTTGTGAGCCTCCGATAGTTTGGACGGCATCGTCTCTCCGTCGTAAAGCCAGGCCAGTGTTTTGCCCGGATGGGCCTCGCGGGCAGCAAGAATTTCGATGGCGTGATCTTCCAGCGTAGACTTCTGAGCCTCAGACAAATCCGGAATTGGAAACGTGTTGTAGACGAGCGTATTCGAGTACCGTAGCCGGGTTTCATGCTGCCCGCCGACCGCCATGGCCCAAACTATATGAAGTCGGGACGAAAGCACGGACATCAAATATTCAGGTCCATCATATATCGCAAAAAGTAGGTCGGTAACGATTGCCTCAGAAGGCAGCATTGCTACAGGCAGGTATCGACGGCGCTCGGAAGAGACCTTTGGAATTGCGAGAAGATGATCGGATGCAACGTTTCTGTCACGAAACTGATGCGGTCGTCCGGCAAGCGCTTTCGTCCCCGCGTCGATGCTTTTCAGCCGCATTGCCTTTGATTGCGCAATTCGTGTTGCAACCGACGGTATCGACTCGGCTAGCGCCAAATTACCGTCGTCAATCCACAAGCACCACCGCTCCAGCCCTTTGATCAACTCATTGGAGCCGTAAGCTCGCCGCAGAAGAACGGCCGCTGCGGGGGATTGCTCTACGAGAGTCTCCTTCTCGGTGGGCGACATCAAGAGATGCCCCCCGTCCGCAGGCATATTCCCGAATTTCATTATGACCCGGTTTGACTTGGCATTGCTTATCGAACGGACAATTAGATTGTCGCGATCGAGGAGATATGGGCTGATATTTTTTACAACCCTGGAGATGTCTTCAGAATAGAGGGTCTTTCTCTCGGTGCTACGTTGTCTGATTCCAACGATAATGCACGTCACGCCGGCATTCTTTGCAGCGCTGTTTCTCCATTTGAACGATTGGTGGGCAAAACCAATCTCAAGGTCCAATTTCAGCACGAGGGGCCAGAGGAGGCCTACCTGCTCCCCCTGACAGATGGAATTTGTTGTAACAAGAGCACACTTCGCCGAAGTCTGAGAGCAATAGAATGCGCCCTTCGCAGTCCAGCAAGCGACATAGTCGAGCCGCTTATAAGACTTGATATGCGCAGAAAATATGTCCGCAATTTCGGACTTTTGCTCCGCAGTTTGCTTAGCGCGGCCGAGGTACGGTGGATTTCCAACGATATATGTCTCAGCATTCGGGAACGGCGGGCATACTTGCATCCAGTCCACGCGAGTTGCGTTCCCGTGAACTATGTTGCCGCTATCGCGCAACGGCAGCGCAGGCGGAGCCTTTCCGAATGTCGCCTTGAAAAGCTCGTTCATCTGGTATTCCGCAATCCAGAGTGAGAGCTTGGCGGTTTCCGAGGCAAAGTCGGTCAATTCAATACCGAAGAATTGCGCGAGCTTTACCTCCGTTATCGGCAGCGACCATTGCCGGGCAATTTCCTTTTGCCGCTCGAACACGCGCATTTCGAGTTTGCGCAATTCCTTGTAGGCGATGATGAGGAAATTGCCCGATCCGCATGCCGGGTCGAAAACGCGGATGTTATAAATGCGCTGGAGAAGCCTTTTGAGCTTCGCCTCACTGTCCTTCGCCGCTTCGAACTCCTCTTCCAATGAGCGCAGAAATAGTGGCTCCAACACCTTCATGATGTTGGGAACCGACGTGTAGTGCAGACCCATGTCCTCGCGTAGGCCGGGCTGCGCCACGGCCTGAATCATAGACCCGAAAATGTCGGGGTTGATCTCTTTCCAATAGAGCTCGCCGCACTCTTTGAGAAGTCGTCGCGCCCGCTTGGAGAACTTCGGCACCTGGGTCTTGTCGCGAAAAAGTCCGCCGTTCACATATGGAAAGAGCCTCGCATATTCCGGCAGGTGCTGGCGTTCCTCAGGTTTCGTATTCATCGCCTCGAACACCGCCCCAAGGACTGCGGTGGTGTCGGAGCCGTCTTCCTGGGTCAGGCTCATGACGGTGGACGTAAAAATGTCCTTTTCGAAAATCGAGGTGTCTTCAGCAAAGAAGCAGAACAGCAGGCGCGTCATGAACTGATTGAGATCATGAGTGTAATCGCGCTCGATCCAATCGCCGTTGGCGTCCAGGATCGCGTCATACAGCTTTGCTACCCGACCGGTCGCCTTGATGTCGGCAGGATTTTCGGCGGGCGCTTCGTACCGTTCGATATTCGCCAGCGGCAGAAAAAATAGGAACTGGTCGTTCAGTTTGCCAAAGCCGACATCGACATTTTGATCCGCTTTCAGATCGCGGCAATACACATCTTCCCCGTCCGTGGCCATCACAAAGCGGGGATGGTGTTTCTTGACCAGAGGATCTGTGAGCATCGCATCGACGGTTTTCGAAACTTGCCCCTTCGCGGCGACTCGGAAGAAAAGCCTGCTTTTCCAAAGCACATCGCCGGGCTGGCTGGCGTGGTTGCCGGAACCCTGCCTAAGCTTGGTTATGGTCGCCTTCGGAGCGTCGTAAATCTCGAGGAAGCGAAAGGCGAATTCCGCAGGGTCAAACGGCTGATCAACAAGGTCCTGAAGTTCGGATTCTATTTCAACGATGTTCATCGGCGCACGCTCAACTGTTGCAAGAGCTGTCGCTTTTTAGCGAGCGAAGGGGAGCTAGCTCCTTTTTTTCATCGTCGGCGAACACAGCGAGAGGCGGGCCATATTTTCTAATTAAGCCCGGCGCAACACGGCAAATGGCCATGAGCAATCCGAAGCCGTCCTCCGCATCTCGGGCCGAAATGTCGCGCATGATTCGCTTTCCAATGACGACCTATTCTAGCCAACATGGACGCTGATAACGCAAGGCCGGGCTGTGGCGAAGTTCGGATAATAGAGGAGAACGATTGAGCGGGCGATTTCACCCCTGGCGCCAGCCAGCATTCGCGCAACGTGCCTGCCTCTTCCAGCGTCCGGCCGATACTACGCCTTGTGGCTTTTCTGCAACCTCACGACGTTCGCCACCTTCGGCCCCGCGAGATAGTCAGACCAAGCCTGCATCAGCTTGCGGCGCTTCTCGATGGCGTCCGCCCGGCGATAAGCTCGCTCCACGGCATTGCCCACCTCATGGGCAAGAGCTGCCTCCGCCACCTCACGGGGAAACATCGTCCTATCGCCTGCCCAATCCCTGAAAGACGAGCGAAAGCCATGAACTGTTACGTCTACGTCCAATCGCCGGAGCAGCATTTCCATTGCGGATGTCGACAGTGGCTGGTCCTTTTTCTGCCCAGGGAAGACGTAGTCGGACACCCTCAGATCATGAAGAAGCTTGACGAGGTTCAACGCGCGGCTGGATAGCGGCACGCGGTGTTCCTTGCTGGCTTTCATCCGTTCGGCAGGAATCACCCAAAGGCCAACATTCAGATCAAGCTCGTCCCATTTTGCGCCGTAAACCTCCCCAGAGCGCGCAGCGGTCAGGACAAGGAACTCCAAAGCTCGCGCTGCCATTGCTTCTGCGGACCTCAGTCGCACGACGAATGCTGGAACCTCATGAAAGGGCATCGCGGCATGATGACCTCGGGTCAGCTTCCTCCTTGCCGGCAGCACATTCTTTAGATGACCGCGCCACAGGGCGGGATTTTCCCCTTCCCGCCAGCCCTTGGTCTTTGCGAAATCCAAGACACGCTCGATGCGCCCCCGGAGCCGAGAAGCTGTCTCCGGCTTAGTCGTCCAGATCGGCTTCAGCACCTGCAAGACCTCCTCGGTGCCAATCGTCGAGACCCTCTTTGCGCGGATAGGCTTACAGTACTCCTCAAGCGTCATTTTCCACTGCGCGCGATGCTTCTCATTCCGCCAAGAGGCCTCCATCGACGCCAAGAATTTATCCGCGCAGTCCCCGAAGGTCGGTTCGGCTTCCTTGGCTCGTTCGGCGATAGGGTCCCGCCCTTCCGCAACAGCTACGCGGCATTCGGCGGCTTTCGCTCTCGCTTTCGCCAATGACACCGCTGGGTAGGCGCCTAAGCCCATTTCCCGTCGCTTGCCGCCGGCAGGCGTCCACATGAAGAGCCACGACTTGGTGCCGACGGCAGACACGTTGAGATACAGACCGCCCCCGTCGCTATGCCGGCCGGGGTTCCACTTATCCGACTTAACCTTCACGTCCGTAAGTTTCTGAAGTGAGCGAGCCATTTCCCCACTTTCTTCCCCATTTCAAATCAGGGATAATAGCGAACGATGGTGAACGATGAAAGACGCATCGCCCGCTAAACCGTTGAAGAATCAAGGTCGGGTGAGACGCCTGCGAGCCATGGCGAACAATAGTACGGCGGACTCCCTCTCCGCCATTCCTATGCCACAACACACAAAAATATAGCTTGGCACAGAAAAGCCGATGCGCGCTAGGGCTGCAGTCGCTTGAGAAACGGGTCAAGAGACTCCGCTTGCTACCGAAGCGCGGCAGCCGGCTCTTCAACGTTGCCCAGGATGATCTATCGCATTCAATGCACAACTGATGTCCCGTCTTCGTCGATTGGGCCGTACGATGGAGCATCAATAACGGCCGATGACCGGATGCTTGAGCCAGCGCTCTATTTGAAGCTGCATTTTACTGGAAGGCACTTGCCGTGCTCTTGGCACATGGTTAAGCAAGCGTCATCCTGCCTTGTAATGTACGGAGCGTGGGGGAAGATTCTGCTCGATTTTGCCTATAAAGCGCTCAGACGTCGAATGAACGAACTCGCCGTCGCAGCTCGTAAAGATGTCGACGCCGCCTCTAAAGGTATACTGCTTTTCTATGCTGCTGAGTGCGGCTTGAAGGCAATATATATGTCCCGAAACAGCCTTCGTATGGCCAGTGACAAAAATTCTGCTGCCAAGAAGTCGGCAAGCGAATTTGGGCATAAGCTGGACGATCTCATTCGTGAGCTAAAGATCCGCCCGGATAGGCTTTCGCATACACCTGGCAGTATAACAATGAATACCGGTGAACCTCTTTCCGTGAATGAGGTTCACCAAGCATGGCGATACGGGGGAGTTATCTCCGAGCATGAGGCTGTGCTTGAATGGTTGGGACGGGCTATAGCTTACGTGACGGAGGAATTCAAATGACGGCGGACAACGATCCCATGCAGGTAGGCCCGCCGATTACTTGGATCGACGTGGCGCGCGCCTTATCAAGGCTCGATCCTACAAGCGATAGTTGGCTGTCTAAGCCGAAAGGGTTGTACAGAGTTCATGTCGATTGGGCCGGAGCCAACTTTGGAATCGACGCCAATCCCTCAACCCCAGAAGAGGTCAAAACCTGGTTGAAAGACGTTGTGCCAGGCCTCCTACTTAGTGACCATGGCAATGCCTTTCGCTTGGATGGACCTGAGGGACTTGAGAAACTCCCGATAGAATATGAAATCGGCGAAGGCCCGCTCGCGACTGTGCGAGTGAGCCTCGGCGCCATTGACGGAGACGTGGCTTTTGGCGCGCCATCGAGAAATGCTGCCACCGCGCCGCGCCCCGTCCCGGTGATAGCTTGCCACAGCGTTAAAGGGGGCACGGGACGCACAACGTCAGCCATCGCAATAGCATCAATCTGGCAGAGGCGCGCGGGGAAACCTATCCTTGTGGTCGACGCCGATATCGAAGCCCCTGGGTTGAGTTATCTTTTCGCCGAAACCAGAACCGAGGCGCGCGTATCGTTCGAAGATCTGATCACGCTTGCACACGCTTCGCCCGATCAAGATAAAACCTCGATCGCAAAATGGGTGGCAAATCGACTTCAGTCTCAACGGCTAGGTCAACTCGTTGTTCTTCCACTCCGCCGGGCGCTGGATGAACTAGCGAGTTCGACAGTTCGTGCCGAGCATTTAGCTTCGCCAGATAACCCGTATGCCTTGGCTGACATCATAGCTATTACCGCTAATGCTGCAGGATGTGCCGGAGCAGTGGTGGATTTGCGCGCGGGGCTGGTGCCAGTCTCACTCCAGCTGATGCTTGATCCAGATGTTCCACGGGTTTTGTGCACTTCGCTCTCAAGCCAATCCATCAATGCGACAGGCGCCCTTTTTTCGTTTATTTCCCGAGAGCTACGAAAGCTTGTCGTCAAGCAGACTCCACCGCTTCTGATAGTGAATCGAATTCCTACCATCTTCCGCGAGTATGGAACAGACGACAAAATATTGGACCCGATACTACGGCGGATTGAAACGAGTTTAATACCTGACGACGGAAAGGAAACCCCAGCAAATGTGCCGATCCTCAACGACGAAATTGCACTAACGCCTTTTATAATAACGAAAATCGGAGACATTCCTGACCTCCATGTACCGAGATCGCGCTGGGACGACTTCGCGGTTCAGCTTGAAACCTCCGGATTTGTTCGTCAGATGCAGTCGGCGGTTGACGAGTGGCTCGATCGTGCATTGCCGGCTAGCCAAGCAGAGGCTGATGCCAGCACAGAAGCCCCGCGGCCGCTCGCGATTGAAACACCTGAACAACGACGCGGAATGCTAAATCGATTTTCTAACGCAATGGAGTTCGCCGAATCCAAAAATGCAATAAGTGAGACACCATTGGTCACTGGCCCTTTGAGGGCTTTCGGACAGGAGGGGCAAACTCCGATTGTCGTAAGCGAAGGTGCTAAGGGCACAGGAAAGACCCTCACCGCTCGCTATTTTGTTGGCAAGGGGACATGGCGAAAAGCGATGGAGCAACTCGTGCAGGCGCCAACCCCATTTGATGCTCAACTCTTACCGGTTGTTAGTTCGACTGTAGGTGGTAGCGATTACCTACTTGAGGTTGACGGGCGGCGACGCGCTGCGAGCGCTGCTCTAGGCCTTGGAGAACCGCAAAAGTCCACCGACACTAAGGACGAGATTGCATCCGCAGTTGCTACTTCCCGTACGCAGCCAGAATGGACGAAGTTGTGGCTCGACATTATTGCGTGGGCTGCGGGCTTTGAGGTTCGCCAATTGGGAGCAGGAGAGCGCTTCCTATCGAAACTCCGAGAAACGAAAACGTCTGTCGTTGCGATTGTCGAAGGCATTGAGGAGATACGAGCCACCACGGCTGATAATAGTTTTGTTGCTATGTTGGGATCACTATTAGTCGATTTGCCAGCGCGCCTAAGGACTGAGCAGGGCCGGCCTCTAGGGTTGATAGTTTTCGCAAGACGCGACACGGTTGAAATTGGCGTACCGCAAAACGTAGGCCAATTCCGCCAACAATATAAGGATTTTGCGCTCACGTGGGACGAACCCGATGTGTTAGAGCTAGCCGCTTGGCTCGCCACAAAGTCGGGAGCGCTGAGCATCTGGGATGCATCGTTCAAGTCCCGCAGCCGGGTAGACCAAGAACAACTCCTAGAACGCCTTTGGGGTCGAAAACTTGGCCCTGATGATAGAGATGGAAAACGCACGCAAGAAGCATATACCGCAAACTGGGTGCTGGCTGTCCTGTCAGATTTGCAGGGTCGCCTTACAGCTCGTGATCTAGTTCGCTTTGTGAAAGAAGCGTCTTCGGTTCCGGTGACTCAACAAGAAGAGACACAGTACTCAGGGCGGCTTCTTTCGCCGTCGGCGTTACGGCGAGCAGTTGGCCCGACAAGCGACGCGAAGGTTTCCGAGATTCAGGAAGAAGTTCCCGAACTGAAAACTATATTTGCAAAAATAAGACAGCACACGAATGCCGTTAAAGCGCCTATAAGCCAAGAAAATATGCAACAAATGGATATAAGCCTTGATGAATTGATGCTTTTAAAGACGCATGGCGTTATATTGGATGAGTCTCCGCCCTATGAGGTTCCCGAACTATTTCGTATCGGCCTTGGGCTTACACACGGAGGCGCAAGGCGGAACGTCATTGGAATAATGCGCCGCGCTAAGGAGAGGACCAGCCTCAGGAATAATTTGTAAGATGGGCCGTAGTGGCCGGACTGGAGGCGTCGCGACGGATGACCGTCCGACGATCATCCTACTTCGGAGCATCATCCCAAAGACCCGCATACAGGCAAGGCCGTCGAATCGTCGTGCCCACCCGCCTATCGTGGAGACGAACCGCAGGCACGAACACCCATGCCCAATTTGGCGGTCTCAGGTTGAGCCATCGGTTTTGTGCGCCGCGATTGCGCCCAGAAAAATTTCCCCGAATTCCCTAAGCTTCGCCGCTCCCACGCCATTCACCTCGGCGAACGCGTCGAGGTCGCGCGGGCGGCGTTCGGCCATGTCGATCAGCGTGCGGTCGGAGAACACGACATAGGCCGGGACCTGCCGCTCCTTGGCCAGCCGCAGCCGCAGCGCCTTGAGCGCGCCCAGCAGCGATCCATCCACGCCCTCGGCGCTGGCGGCGGAGCCTTCCCCGGAACGCTTCCTGCCGCGCGCGAGAGGGTCCCGCGTCTCGACGCGATAATGGAACGCAACCTCGCCGCGCCCGAGGGCGCGGCCGCTTTCGGAAATGGCGAGGCCGCCATGGCCGTCCGGATCCGGCACAAGGAACCCGCCGGCGACCAGTTGCCGGATAAGCGACAGCCAGACCGTTTTCCTATGCGCCGCGCCGGCCCGGAAACTGGTCAGCGTTTGATGGCCTCTCGCCAGTACTTTCTCCGTCTCGTGGCCGAGCAGGATGTCGATGACATGGGCGGCGCCGAAGCGCTCGCCGGTCTGCGCGACGGCCGTCAGGATGATCCGCGCTTCCGTTCCGCCATCGGCGCGCGGCGCCTGGTCGAGGCAATTGTCGCAATTGCCGCAGGGCGCTGCCTGTTCGCCGAAATAGCCGAGCAGGATCTGGCGGCGGCACTGTACCGCCTCGCAATAGCCGATCAACGTATCGAGCCGGCGATGCCCGCGCCTCTTGTGTTCAGGTGATGATTCTTCGTCGTCGATGAACAGGCGCCGCATGCGGATGTCGCCGAGCCCGTAAAGCATATGCGCCTCGGCCGCCCGCCCGTCGCGGCCCGCGCGACCGATCTCCTGATAATAGGCTTCGAGGCTGCCCGGCAGGTCGGTGTGGAAGACATAGGCGACGTCGGGCTTGTCGATGCCCATGCCGAAGGCGATGGTCGCCACCATGACGACGCCGGAGAGCGTCATGAAGGCGTTCTGATTCGCCTCACGCGTCTCCTTGCTCATCCCGGCGTGATAGGCGAGCGCGGTGACGCCGTTCTTCTCGAGGAAGGCCGCCATCTCCTCGGTCTTCTTGCGTGACAGGCAGTAGACGATGCCGCTTTTGCCCGCGTGACGCTCGACGAAGCGCAGCAACTGGCGCTTGCTGTCCTGCTTGGCCTCGAGGGCAAGCTTGATGTTCGGCCGGTCGAAACCCAGCACCACGGTTTCGGCGCGCCCGGCAAACAGACGCGCTTCGATATCGGTGCGGGTAGCCTCGTCCGCCGTCGCCGTCAGCGCGATGATCGGCACTTGCGGGAAAATGGAGCGCAGCCGCGACAGATCCTCATATTCGCGCCGGAACGCCGGACCCCATTGCGAGATGCAATGCGCCTCGTCGATGGCGATCAGGCTGACGTCGAGCTTGGCCAGCGCCTCGAGCATCCGCTCGGTCATCAGCCGCTCCGGCGCGAGGTAGAGCAGGCGCGTCTGGCCAGAGGCGACACGGCGCCATGCCGCCACATTGGCCTCGCGCTCGATCGAGGAGTTGATCGTATCGGCTGACACGCCGGCAAGGCGCAACGCCGCGACCTGATCCTGCATCAGCGCCACCAGCGGCGAGACGACGATGGCAAGGCCGCCCAGGACCAGCGCCGGAACCTGGTAGCAGAGCGATTTCCCCGCACCCGTCGGCATGACGGCCAGCACATGGCGTCCGCCCAGCAGCGCGTCCATGATTTCGGCCTGGCCGGGACGAAAATCGTCGAAGCCGAACACGTCCTTCAACACGCGTTGCTTGGGGTCTGGTACATCCGGCGGAACGCTCGCCGTCGATATTGCCATCTCGCAATGGTCCCCTGGTTTGGCTGAGGCAACGTTCTTAAAGCGAAGATCGCCGGAACGCTATCCGCGATGCGCGGGGTGGCATGTCCACCGGCTCCAATTCGCGCCTTCCCCTGCGACATCAGCACCCCTGCTGGATTCGCTCACGCGCTGCGATGTAAGCTTGCCCGGCGCGATCAGGGAGGGAGCGATGCTGCAGACCAGACAGGACGCTCTCGGCGAGCGCTTCAAGCAGCAGCGCGCCGCATTCGAGGCGCAGCCCTTTCCGGGCCTCGATGTCCGCAAGGATCGCCTCGTCCGGCTGCTGGCGCTCACGGAAAAGCATGAGGCCGACATCTGCGCGGCAATCGACACCGACTTCGGCGGCCGCTCGGCTCATGAGACCCGCCTTGCCGAGCTGTTCGTGGTGCGGGCCGGCATCCGCCACGCGCTGTCTCACCTGAAAGGCTGGATGCGGGAACGCCGCGTCGCCACCACCTTGCCGTTTCTGCCGGGCAGGAACCGCCTCGTCCCGCAGCCGCTCGGTGTCGTCGGCATCGTATCGCCCTGGAATTACCCTTTCCAGCTCGCCGTCGCGCCGGTCACCGCGGCGCTCGCCGCCGGCAATCGCGTGCTGGTCAAACCCTCCGAATTGACGCCCGCCTTTTCAGCGCTGCTGGCGCGCCTGGCCGCCGAGCATTTCGCACCGGACGAACTCGGCATCATCACCGGCGACGCGGAGGTCGGCAAGGCTTTCGTGTCGATGCCTTTCGATCACCTGCTGTTCACCGGTTCGACGGCCGTCGGCCGCGAGGTCGCATTGGCCGCCGCGGCCAACCTCACTCCAGTCACGTTGGAACTCGGCGGCAAGTCGCCGGCAATCTTCGACCCCTCATGCGACCTCGATGCGGCGGCGGCCAGCGTCGCCTATGGCAAGCTCCTCAATGCCGGGCAGACCTGCATCGCGCCGGACTACCTGCTGGTGCCCAAGGGACAGTCAGGCATCGTGGCAGAGAAACTCGCGGCGGCTATGGCGAAGCTCTACCCCAGCCTGCGCGACAATCCGGACTATACCGCCATCGTCAGCGACCGGCATTATCAGCGCCTGCGGGCCATGATCGCGGAGGCCCGAGACGCCGGCGCCGATGTCATCGAAATCAACCCGGCCGGCGAGGCGTTCGGCGCCGCAGGCCGCAAATTGCCGCCGACCCTGGTCAGGAACGCCGATCCCGACCTGCGGCTGATGCGCGAAGAGATTTTCGGGCCGGTGCTGCCGATCCTCGAATATGCCGGGATCGACGACGCCATCGCCCATGTCAACCGGGCCGACCGGCCGCTGGCGCTCTACTGGTTCGGGCGAGACGGCGGCAACCGGCAACGCATCCTGCACGAGACCATCGCCGGCGGCGTCACCATCAACGATTGCATGCTGCATCTGGTGCAGGAGAACCAACCCTTCGGCGGCGTCGGCGCCAGCGGCATGGGCGCCTATCACGGGGAATGGGGCTTTCGCACCTTCAGCAAGGTGAAGCCGGTTTTCCTGCAGTCGCGCTTGAGCGCGGGGAGCCTTCTGCGTCCGCCCTATGGCAGGACCTTCGAACGGCTTTTCGGCCTGCTCAGGCACATCACTTGAACGCCGTGCACCGCCCGCCGGTGCTATTATATGGCGGTCCGCGTTAAGCCTATCTTCACCATGATTCGGCAGGCTCCATCTCCTGCGGCCACGTTTCGAGTACCGCGGCGCGCAAGCGCCCAGGCAACAGACCCGCGCCTCTCCGGAGGCGCGGGTTTTTCATTTGGAAACAGCGCGCCGAAACGAGCGTCCATCGCTCATCGCATGGCCGCCCCTCAGGCAAGGAAATCGGCCCGGTGCGGCGTAAAGCTGTCGACGAGCCGGCCCGCCTCGAGCGCCTTGACACCGTGCACCAGGCCGGACGGCACGATGAAGCTGCCGCCCGTCTCGAGGATTTCGGTCCGGCCGTCGATGGTCACTTCGAAGCGGCCCTCGGCGACGTAGCTTGCCTGTACATGCGGATGCGAATGCAGGGCGCCGACGCCGCCCTTGTCGAAGGCGAACTCGACCATCATCAGTTCATCCGTGTGCAGGAGAACGCGCCGCCTGTTGCCGTCCGGCGTCGCCGTCCAGGCGCCCGCGCCGGCCTGGGAGAAGATTTTCGTTTCGCTCATCGCAATATCCTCATCGCGCCAGCCAGCCGCCATCCACCGGCACCACTGCGCCATGCATATAGTCCGACGCCGGCGCCAGCAGGAAGGCCACCGCATCGCCAACATCTTCCGGCCGGCCCCAGCGGCCGGCCGGGATGCGCGCCAGGATCGAGGCGCTGCGGTCGGGATCGGCGCGCAGCGCCTGCGTATTGTTGGTTTCGATATAGCCCGGCGCGATGCCGTTGACGTTGATGCCTTTCGCTGCCCATTCGCAGGCGAGCAGCCGGGTGATGCCGAGCACGCCGTGCTTCGAGGCGGTGTAGGACGCGACGCGAATGCCGCCCTGGAAACTCAGCACCGAGGCGATGTTGACGATCTTGCCTTTGCGTCCGCCGGCAAGGACGCGCCTGGCAAAGCCTTGGCAGAGCAGAAAAGCCGTCTTCAGGTTGAGGTCGAGCACCTCGTCCCAATCGGCCTCAGAAAGGTCGATTGCATCGGCGCGCCGGATGATGCCGGCATTATTGACCAGCCCGTCGAGCGGCCCGCTTTCGTCCCACACGCGCTCCAGCATCGGACCTGCGGCAGATGTGTCGGCAAGGTCGGCCGCGACCGCCTCGAACCGCCCGCCCGCCGCGGCGATCCTTGCGGCCGTCTCATCCATCGAGGAACGGCCGACACCGACGACCGTGCCGCCGGCGCGCGCGATCGAGACGGCAATGCCCTGGCCGATGCCGGTGTTGGCGCCGGTGACGAGGATGCGCCGGCCGGTCAGGCTGAAGGCGGAAAGATCGCTCACCGCAGGTCTTCCATCGCAACCGGATCGACATCGGTGTAGTCGACGTTGTCGCCAGCCATCGCCCAGACAAAGGCATAGTTGGAGGTGCCGGCGCCTGAATGGATCGACCAGCCGGGCGACAGCACGGCCTCCTCGTTGCGTATGACGATGTGTCGGGTCTCGTCCGGCTCGCCCATGAAATGGAAGACGCGCGCCGCCTCCGGCAGGTCGAAATAGAGATAGGCCTCCATGCGCCGGTCGTGCACATGGCACGGCATGGTGTTCCAGATGGAGCCCGGCGCAAGTTGCGTCATCCCGACCACGAGCTGGCAGGTCCTGGCCCCGTCGGCATGGATGAACTGGAAGATGGAGCGTTCGTTGCAGGCCTCCTTGCTGCCGAGATCGAGACGCCTGGCATCACCGATGCGAATCAGCCGGCTGGGAAAGGTTTGATGCGCCGGCGCGCTGAGCAGATAGAACTTCGCGGGCGTCGCCTTGTCGACTGAGGCGAACGACACGTCCTGCGTGCCCATGCCGAGATAGAGCATGTCTCGCGCCTGCAGCTCATGGAGCTGGCCGCCGGCTTCGATCGTGCCGGCCCCGCCGATATTGACGGCGATCAACTCGCGGCGATCGAGAAAGCCGTTCGTTCCGGTCGGCTTGATTGCCTCCAGCCGAAGCGCCGCGCCGGCCGGCATCGCGCCGCCCACGATCATGCGGTCGTAATGTGTGTAGGTCAGGCTGACGCGGTCGGGCTGGAACAGGTCTTCGATGTGGAAATTGTGGCGCAACTCGTCGGTCCCCATGGCCGCAGCGGCGGCGGGGTCGATGGCGAAGCGCGATGTATAGTCGGTATGGTTCTGGCTCATTGCTGTCCTGACTTGAGATGGATCATTCGCCGCCGGCCGCCTTGACCGAGTCGGAATAATAGACCTGCCGCGCATGCAGGCGCTCGCGATAGCGCTGCTGGCTGGCCGAGAGATGCGTGCGCATCGCCTCGCGCGCCGCTTCGGCATCGCCGGATGTGATCGCGTTCAGGATCACCAGATGCTCGCGCTGCAGCCCACGCTGATAGCTGTCGGACTGCACAATCTCGGTCGACCAGGGCGAGGTCACGTCGCACGGAATGGCGCGCCGGCCGAGCACGTCGAGCATCTCGACATAGAACGGGTTGTTGGTGGCGCTGGCGATTGCGCGATGGAAGGCGAGGTCGGCCGGACCGGTCGGCTCGCTGGCGAGCAGCAGCCGTTCGAAGTCGAAGAAGGCTTCCTGGATCGCCGCTTCCTGGGCCGCGTTGCGGCGGATCGCGGCGAGCCCGGCCGATTCGATCTCGATGGCGAGCCGCACTTCGAGCACGTTGAGTGCGATCGAATCCTTGCTGCCCATATCGGCCGCGAGCGCGCCGAACATCGTCGAGATGTGCTCGGTGACGAAGACGCCGGCACCCTGCCGCGGCTCGACCAGGCCGTCGGCGGCGAGCTTGGCCAGGGCTTCGCGGATGACGGTGCGGCTGACGCCGAAGGTTTCGGTCAACTGGCCCTCGGTCGGCAGTTTGTGGCCGGGCAGGATCTCGCCTGCCTGAAGCTGCCTGCGAATTGCCGCGACGACGGTTTCCGACAGTTTGGGTTTTCTCTCGACCCTGAGGTCGGTTGCGCTATCCAATGCCATGTCGTCCTCTATTTGAACACGCTCGGCAACCAGAGCGAGATGGCCGGAATATACGTCACCAGCCCGAGAACCACGATACCGGCGCCATAGAACGGCCAGATCGAGCGCATCGCTTCCCAGACGGTGATCTTGCCGACGGCGCAGGCGACGAACTGCACCGTGCCGACCGGCGGCGTGTTCAGCCCGATGCCGAGATTGAGGATGGTGATGACGCCGAAATGCACGGGATCCACGCCATAATGCGTGACCAGCGGCAGGAAGATCGGCGTGCAGATGATGATCATCGGTCCCATGTCCATGAAGGTGCCGAGCACCAGCATCAGGACATTGAGCAGCAGCAGCACGACGAGCGGATCGGTGGAGATCGCATTCATGCCGGCGATCAGCAGCACCGGCACTTTGAGATAGGCCATCAGCCAGCTGAAAGAAGCCGCCGTACCGATGATCAACAGCACCATCGAAGTGGTGCGCACGGCGCCCTTGGTGGCGTGGACGAAATCGCTCCAGCCCATCGAACGGTAAACGAGGACGGTAACAAGCAAGGCGTAGAGAATGGCGATGCACGAACTCTCCGTCGCTGTGAAGATTCCGGAGCGGACGCCGCCGAAGATGATGCCGATCAGGAGCAGTCCCGGAATAGCGATGAGCGCCAGCTGCCCGACACGCGAAAAACCGGGGAAGGCCTCGACCGGGTAGCCGCGGCTGCGGGCGACGAAATAGGCGGTGACCATCAGCGAGGCGGCGAACAAAAGGCCCGGTAGTATGCCGGCGGTGAACAGGTCGGCGATCGAAATCTTGCCGCCCCCTGCGATCGAATAGATGATCATGTTCTGCGATGGCGGCAAAAGCAGCGCGATCAGCGCCGCCATCGAGGTGACGTTGACGGCATAGTCGGCGCCGTAGCCGCGTGCCTTCATCTGCGGGATCATCAGCCCGCCGACGGCCGCGGCCTCGGCCACGGCCGAGCCGGAAATGCCGCCGAACAGCGTGCCGGCGATGATGTTGACCTGACCGAGGCCGCCCCGGACATGGCCGACCAGGGAGCCGGCAAAGGAAACGATGCGCTGCGCGATGCCGCCGCGCACCATCAGATCGCCGGCATAGATGAAGAACGGGATCGCCATCAGGGAGAACGCGCTCATGCCCGATTTCATCTGCTGGAACACGACCAGGGGCGGCAGGCCGAGATAGAGCACGGTGGCAAAGGATGCCGCACCGAGGCAGAACGCGATCGGCGTGCCGCCGAACATCAGCAGCGTGAAGACGCCGAACAGGATCCAGAGCTCCATCTAGGCCTCCTGCACCGCCGGCATCTCCGGCACGTCCTCGAGATTGATGTCCTTGTCGATATCGACGCCCGACCAGCGCAGCGCGATGCGCTCGGCCGAGAACAGGCAGATCAGCACCCCGCCGGCGACCAGCGGCAGATAGTCGAAGCCACCCGGCAGCTCGAGCGCCGGGATGATGGTGTGCCAGGTCAGGCCGACAAGCTTGCAGCCGTACCAGACCATGCCGAATCCGAAGCCGAGCACGATCAGGTCGGACAGCGTGCGCAACGCTCCCTTGCTGCCTTTCGGCAGGACATAAAGCAGCACGTCGAACCCCATATGGTAGTTCTCCCGCACGCCGACGGCGGCGCCGAGGAAGATGAACCAGTTCATCAGCATGATGGCGCTGGTTTCGGTCCAGCTCGGCGACGAATTGAGCACGAAGCGGAAGAAGACCTGATAGGCGACGAGCGCGGTCATGGCGACCAAGCCGATGCCGGCCAGGTAGAGTGCCCCGTCGCAGATCCTCGAAAGCACGACGCTAAACCGTGGCGGCGCCGCGCTGCTTGTCATTGTCGCCATCTGATCCTCCCGATCGCCGGCCGGTCACGAAGGCGCGGGACGGCGTGCATTGCCCGCCCCGCGGCCGACTTCACTTGGTTGCCTGGACGCGGGCGGCGAGGTCCTTCAGCGCCGGCGTCGACAGGTATTTGTCGTAGACCGGCTTCATCGCGTCGATCAGCGGCTGCTTGTCGATCTCGCTGACCTTGACGCCTGCCTTTTCGACGATGTCGCGGGATTTCTTCTCCTGCGCGTCCCACAGTTCGCGCATCTTGACGACGCTGTCCTTGGCCGCCTGGCGCACGATCGCCTGGTCTTCCGGCGAGAGCTTGTCCCAGCTCGCCTTCGCCATCACCAGCACCTCCGGAACGATCTGGTGCTGGTCGAGCGTGTAGTGCTTGGCGACCTCATAGTGCTTGGCGGATTCGAAGCTCGGCCAGTTGTTTTCCGCGCCGTCGATGACGCCGGTCTCAAGTGCCGAATAGACTTCGCCATAAGCCATTGGCGTGGCGTTGGCGCCCAGTGCGTTGACCATGTCGACGAACACGTCCGACTGGATGACGCGGAATTTCATGCCCTTCAGATCGGCGATCGAGGCGATGTCCTTCTTGGTGTTGTAGAAGGAGCGCGCGCCGGAATCGTAGAAGGCCAGACCGACCAGGTCATGTGCCTCGAAAGCTTTCAGGATGTCGTCGCCGATCGGCCCGTCCATGACATGGCGCATATGTTCGACCGAGCGGAATATGTAGGGCAGCGACGGCACCGCGGTTTCCGGCACGATGCCGTTGAACGGCCCCATCGAGACACGGTTGAGGTCGATGACGCCGGTCTGGGTCTGCTCGATCGTGTCCTTCTCCTCGCCGAGCTGCGCCGAATGATAGACCTCGACCGAATAGCGGCCATCGGTGCGCTGCTTGATCAGCTCGCCCATGTATTTCACCGCCTCGACCGTCGGATAGCCGTCGGGGTGCGTGTCGGCCGACCGCAGCACGGTTTGCGCGTTGGCGATGCCGATCAGCAGCGAGCCGAACGCGAATGTAGCCGCCGTCAATTTCGAAAAATGCAACATGACTTCCTCCCTTTTCAAAAATCAAGGCGCCGGCTCAGAGCCGGTGCGGGCGAGCGAGCGTGGACGCACGTCGGCGCGAAACAGCAAATCCGCATCGGTCAGTGCCACGGTGATCCTCCCAAGAGGCGCTATCGGTAGGGTCGCAAGGAAATAATGTCAACATACAAAAAATGGATTGTTGTATGATGACTTTGGATCGGCAACCGGCCATTGTGTGGGACGGCAGTGGATGTTACGCCGCTGCCGTTTCTCCTTCGCCGACCTTACGGGGCGGCTCCCAAAGGCCAATCGGGGACTTCGCACAGCAATGAACAGGCGTCTTTCGAAGGATACGATCGCGACGTTGCCGGCCAGGATCGCCGTGCCGCGTTTTGATCGCGCATCGGTCACGCAAGGCATCGTGCATCTGGGGGTCGGCGCCTTTCATCGCGCCCACCAGGCAGCCTATGTCGACGATTGCCTGGCTGCCGGAGAGACGGATTGGGGCATCGTCGGCGTGTCGCTGCGCAGTGCCGAGACGCGCGATGCGCTGGCGCCGCAGGACGGGCTCTACACGCTGGCGATCCGCAGCGGGGGCGAGGAAAGTCTTCATGTCATCGGCTCCATCGGCGCGATGCTGGTGGCGCCGGAAGATCCCGCCGCCGTGCTGGCCGCGCTGACCGATCCGCGCACCCGCATCGTGACGCTGACCATCACCGAGAAAGCCTATCTGCGGGCCGCCGGCGGCGGGCTCGACGCAGCCCACCCTGATATCGCCCACGATCTGGCGAACCCGCATCTGCCGAAGACCGCGCACGGTTTTCTGGCCGAGGCGCTTGCACGCCGTCGCGCGGCCGGCGTGCAGCCCTTCACCGTGCTCTGCTGCGACAACCTGCCTGCCAACGGGGCGACCTTGCACAGGCTGCTGGTGGAATTCGCCACGCTGCGCGATGCCAGCCTCGGTGAGAAGGGCGCTACCAGGCTTGCCGGCCATATCGCCGACAAGGTCGCGTTTCCCTCGAGCATGGTCGATCGCATCGTGCCGGCCACGACCGATGCCGACCGGGCGCGGATCGCTCTCGAGCTCGGCGTCGACGACGCCTGGCCGGTCATGACCGAGCCGTTCCGCCAGTGGGTGGTCGAGGACAATTTTCCGGCAGGCCGCCCGGCCTGGGAAAAGTTCGGCGTCACCATGGTCGGGGATGTCAGGCCCTTCGAGGACATGAAGCTGAGACTGCTCAACGGTGCGCATTCGGCCATTGCCTATCTCGGCCTGCTCAGCGGACACGCCACCGTCGACCGCGCCTTCGCCGATCCGGCGATCAGGCGCTTTGTCGATGCGCTGTGGGCCGAGGCAATCCCGACGCTGCCCACCGATGCCGGCCTGGACACCGCGAGCTATACGGCAGAGCTTGCCCAGCGTTTCTCCAACACAGCACTTGCCCACCGCACCGCACAGATCGCCAATGACGGCAGCCAGAAACTGCCGCAGCGCATCATTGCCTCCGCGATCGAGCGCCTCCATTCAGGCGCCGCGCCCGGACATCTCATGCTGGCGGTTGCCGCCTGGATCGCCGCCTGCGAAGCACGCGGCAAATCCCTGCCCGACGGCCATTTCACCGATCCGCTCGACATGCCGATGACGGCGATCATTGACCGGAATCTGCCCGCTGCCGAAACCGTCGCGGCAGTGTTCGATCTCGCCGGCTTCGCGACGGGGGCGCCTGAGCGGCCAGGATTGATGGACCTTGCGGCCGTCCATCTCGAGCAGTTGCGCCGTGGCGGACCGGCTCAGGCCTTCGCGGCATTGGGCATTTAAAAACAAAAAAGCGAGGCAAGGCCCCGCTTTTCAGTCGAGTACTGGTGCCAGCCTCAAGCCGGCAGGATGGCGCCTTCCAGCGTGGTGAGCTGGCTGAGGAATTGTTCGGCCTTCGTGCGCGACCGGTCGTCCTTGGCGTCGGCGGCGTCTTCCCTGGCTTCCTGGATGCGGCGCGCGAGATCGGCGCGGTCGACATCCTTCACCGCGACAGCCGATTCCGCCAGCAGCGTGCAGCCGGCCGGAACGATGTCGGCGAACCCACCGAACACCACATAACGCTCTTCACCGCCCGAGGCGGCCTTCACCGTCACGACGCCTGGCTTGATGGTGGTCATGACCGGTGCGTGATGCGCCATGACGGTCATCTCGCCCTCGGCACCCGGAATGACGACGGCCTCGACCTCTGCGGAAACCAGCAGGCGCTCCGGCGAGACCAGTTCGAACTTGAAAGCTTCTGCCATGTCGATTTAGCGAGTAGGGAATAGTGAGTAGGGAAGTAGGGGAAAGGGCAATTGCGCCCGGTCACCTGCCTGCCATTCACTACCGACTACTGACTACTCCCTATTCCCTTGATTAAGCCGCTTCAGCCGCGAGACGCTGTGCCTTCTCGACCGCTTCCTCGATGCCGCCGACCATGTAGAAGGCGGCTTCCGGCAGGTGGTCGTAGTCGCCGTTGCAGAGGCCCTTGAAGCCCTTGATGGTGTCGGCGAGGTCGACCAGCTTGCCCGGCGCGCCGGTGAACACTTCGGCGACGAAGAAGGGCTGCGACAGGAAGCGCTCGATCTTGCGGGCGCGGGCCACCGTCTGCTTGTCCTCTTCCGACAGCTCGTCCATGCCCAGGATGGCGATGATGTCCTGCAGCGACTTGTAGCGTTGGAGGATCGACTGCACCTGGCGCGCGACGGCATAATGCTCTTCGCCGACCACCAGCGGGTCGAGCATGCGCGAGGTCGAGTCCAGCGGATCGACGGCCGGATAGATGCCCTTTTCGGCGATCGAGCGGTTGAGCGTCGTCGTCGCGTCGAGGTGGGCGAACGAGGTCGCCGGCGCCGGGTCGGTCAAGTCGTCGGCCGGCACGTAGATGGCCTGCACCGAGGTGATCGAGCCCTTGGTGGTGGTGGTGATGCGTTCCTGCAGGGCGCCCATGTCCGTGGCGAGCGTGGGCTGGTAGCCCACGGCCGACGGGATACGGCCGAGCAGCGCCGACACTTCCGAACCAGCCTGCGTGAAGCGGAAGATGTTGTCGACGAAGAACAGCACGTCCTGGCCCTGGTCGCGGAAATATTCGGCGACCGTCAGGCCGGTCAGGCCGACGCGGGCACGCGCGCCCGGCGGCTCGTTCATCTGGCCATAGACCAACGCCGCCTTGGAGCCTTCGCCGCCGCCCTTCTTGTTGACGCCGGATTCGATGAACTCGTGATAGAGGTCATTGCCCTCGCGGGTGCGCTCGCCGACGCCGGCGAACACCGAATAGCCGCCATGCGCCTTGGCGATGTTGTTGATCAGTTCCTGGATCAGCACCGTCTTGCCGACGCCGGCGCCGCCGAACAGGCCGATCTTGCCGCCCTTGGCGTAGGGCGCGAGCAGGTCGAGCACCTTGATGCCGGTGATCAGGATCTGTGCTTCCGTCGACTGTTCGATATAGGCCGGGGCCGGCTGGTGGATCGAGCGCAACTCGACCGCGTCGACCGGGCCTGCTTCGTCGACCGGCTCGCCGATGACGTTGATGATGCGGCCGAGCATGCCCGGACCGACCGGCACGGCGATCGGGCCGCCGGTGTCGCGTACTTCCTGGCCGCGCACCAGGCCTTCGGTGGAATCCATGGCGATGCAGCGCACGGTGTTTTCACCCAGATGCTGGGCAACTTCGAGAACCAGGCGGTTGCCGACATTGGTGGTCTCGAGCGCATTCAGGATCGGCGGCAGGTGATCGCCGAACTGCACGTCGACCACGGCGCCGATGACCTGCCGGACCTTGCCGACGATGCCGGTGGCCTTGCTGGCCACGGCCGGGGTTTTTACCGCGGCGGCCCTGGTCGGCGCTGCCGCTTTCTTGGCCGGAGCCGCCTTCGCTGCTGCGGCCGGAGCCTTTGCCGGTGCCGCCTTGGCCGGGGCTGCCGCCTTGGGAGCCGCCGTCTTGGGGGTCGCTGCTTTCGCCATCGTCTTTACCCTTTTCGTCCTTTGTTTCTCGCGCGGTCGGATCGAGGTCGTTGACCCCGGGAAACCGCGCCTAGAGCGCCTCGGCGCCCGAAATGATTTCGATCAGTTCCTTGGTGATCTGCGCCTGGCGCTGGCGGTTGTAGGTGATCGACAGCTTGTTGATCATCTCGCCGGCGTTGCGCGTGGCGTTGTCCATCGCACTCATCTTGGCGCCCATTTCGCCAGCCGCGTTTTCGAGCAGCGCGCGGAAAATCTGCACCGCGATGTTGCGCGGAATGAGCTCGGACAGGATTTCACCCGGCTCGGGTTCGTATTCGTAGACGGCGCTGGCGCCGTCAGCAGCCTCGGCCGGAGCGGACGAAGCAGCGGCCGGAATGATCTGCTGCGCGGTCGGAACCTGGCTGATCACCGACTTGAACTGCGAATAGAACAGCGTGCAGATGTCGAAGCCGCCCTCATTGAACAGGTGAATGACCTTGCGGGCGATCGTGTCGGCATTGACGAAGCCGAGCGTCTTGACCTCGCGCAGGTCGATCCGGTCGAGGATCATCGATGCATAGTCGCGGCGCAGGATATCGAAACCCTTCTTGCCGACGCAGATGATCTTGACCTGCTTGCCGTCGGCCAGGAGCCTGCGGATGTGGTCGCGGGCAAGACGGGCGATCTGAGAATTGAAGCCGCCGCACAGGCCGCGCTCGGCCGTGCAGACAACGAGCAGGTGCACGTCGTCCTTTCCGGTGCCGGTCATCAGCGCCGGGGCATCGCCACCGCCGCCGATCGCCTGGGTGATGTTGGCCAGCACGGAACCCATGCGCTCCGAATAGGGGCGCGCCGCTTCCGCGGCCTCCTGTGCACGGCGCAGCTTCGCCGCGGCGACCATCTGCATCGCCTTGGTGATCTTCTGCGTCGCCTTGACCGAGGCGATACGGTTACGAAGGTCTTTTAATGAAGGCATGCTTCAAACCTGATCCCGTCTTGTCTCATCCGGACTGGCGCTTCGCTCAGGCGAAGGTCTTGGCGAAAGCGTCGATCTCGGCCTTCAGCTTGCCGCGCAGATCGTCCGACAGCGCCTTTTCCTTGCGGATGGCGTCGAGGACGTCCTTGCCAGCCGAACGCATGTGGCTGAGCAGACCATGCTCGAACTTGCCGACCTGGTTGACCGGCAGCTTGTCGAGATAGCCGTTGACGCCGGCGAAGATCACCGCGACCTGCTCTTCCGTCTTCAGCGGCGAGAACTGCGGCTGCTTCAGGAGCTCGGTCAGGCGCGAACCGCGGTTGAGCAGGCGCTGCGTGGCGGCATCGAGATCCGAGCCGAACTGCGCGAAGGCCGCCATTTCGCGGTACTGCGCGAGCTCGCCCTTGATCGAGCCGGCGACCTGCTTCATCGCCTTGATCTGCGCCGAGGAGCCGACGCGCGACACCGACAGGCCGACATTGACGGCTGGACGGATGCCCTGGAAGAACAGGTTGGTTTCGAGGAAGATCTGGCCGTCGGTGATCGAGATCACGTTGGTCGGGATATAGGCCGACACGTCGTTGGCCTGGGTTTCGATGACCGGCAGCGCCGTCAGCGAACCGTTGCCCATGTCGTCATTGAGCTTGGCGGCGCGCTCGAGCAGGCGCGAGTGCAGGTAGAAGACGTCGCCCGGATAGGCTTCGCGGCCCGGCGGGCGGCGCAAGAGCAGCGACATCTGGCGATAGGCGACGGCCTGCTTCGACAGATCGTCGTAGCTGATCAGCGCATGCATGCCGTTGTCGCGGAAATACTCGCCCATGGTGCAGCCGGCGAACGGCGCCAGGAACTGCATCGGCGCCGGATCGGAAGCGGTGGCGGCGACGATGATCGAATATTCGAGCGCGCCGCGCTCTTCCAGCACCTTGACGAACTGCGCCACGGTCGAGCGCTTCTGGCCGACGGCGACGTAGACGCAGTAGAGCTTTTCCTTCTCGGGGCCGTTGTCGTGCACCGACTTCTGGTTGAGCATCGTGTCGAGGATGATGGCGGTCTTGCCGGTCTGGCGATCGCCGATGACCAGCTCGCGCTGGCCGCGGCCGACCGGGATCAGCGCGTCGATGGCCTTGAGGCCCGTCGACATCGGCTCATGCACCGACTTGCGCGGAATGATGCCGGGCGCCTTGACGTCGACGCGCTTGCGTTCGATCGCCTTGATCGGGCCCTTGCCGTCGATCGGGTTGCCGAGCGCGTCGACGACGCGGCCGAGCAGGCCCGGACCGACCGGAACGTCGACGATCGCGCCGGTGCGCTTGACGGTGTCGCCTTCCTTGATGTCGCGGTCGGCGCCGAAGATGACGACGCCGACATTGTCGGCTTCGAGATTGAGCGCCATGCCGCGGATGCCGCCGGGGAATTCGACCATCTCGCCGGCCTGGACATTGTCGAGGCCGTAGACGCGGGCGATACCGTCACCGACGGACAGCACCTGTCCGACTTCGGAGACCTCGGCCTCCTTGCCGAAATTCTTGATCTGGTCTTTCAGAATTGCGGAAATTTCCGCGGCGCGGATGTCCATCAGCCGACCTCTTTCAGTGCAAGCTTGAGCGAATTGAGTTTGGTTTTGAGCGACGTATCGATCTGGCGCGAGCCCATCCTGACCACCAGCCCGCCGAGCAGCGACGGATCGACGGTGACGGAGATGGAAACGTCCTTGCCGGCAACGCTCTTCAGCGCCGCCTTGAGTTCAGTCTGCTGGGCAGCGCTCAATTGGTGAGCCGATGTTACCTCGGCGGTCGTCTCGCCACGATGCTCGGCGGCGATCTGGCGGAATGCCCTGATCATGCCGGGCACGGCGAACAGCCGGCGGTTCTTGGCGACGACGCGCAGGAAATTGCCGGTCAGGCCGGTGATCCCGGCCTTGTCGGCGATCGCCGCGATGGCCTTGGCCTGGTCCTCGCTGGAGAACACCGGGCTGTTGATCAGCCGGGTCAAGTCGGCGCTGCCCGCGAGCATCGCCTCGAAACTGTTGAGGTCGGCTTCGACCTTGGCGACGGAATTCGCCTGCGATGCCAGTTCGAACAGCGAACCCGCATAGCGTTCTGCGACACCTGAGATTGGCGATGACGATTGGGCCACGGACCGTCTTTTCTCTTGTCTGACAGGCCGCAGATTGTTGGCGCGAGCGAAAACTCTGGCTAAATCTTTGACCTTACTGCATTTTTTCAAGCACGGAGGCGCGGCTTCCGCTATCCCCGGCCGAAAGTCGATTGCCGTCTAGCACAGGCCTTTTAAGACCGCAATGCGTCGTTCCGCATGGTTTTCAGGCACTATTGTCGCATCCGGGGACGAAGTCCCTGGATTGCCTGCGGATTCAGGGCAGGAAGCCGAAGGCAAAGGCGAGCGGCAACGCCGCCAGCGCCAGTTCCACGACGATGGAAACCCAGTTGAAGGGCGTGTTGGCGCCATCCGACATCATCGACAGCAACCGGCCGAAGGCGGTGAACAGCCAGGAGAAGCCGAGCGCCATGTAGATCAGCGGCTGCGCCAGCAGGATGCAGCACAGGCCGACGCCGAGGTAGAAGCCCGACATGCGGCCGCGCCCTTCGGCGATCGCCGCCGCCTTCTCCGGCTTGACCTGCAAGCGCAGAATGCGGAAGGCAAGCCCCGGCGCCAGGAAAAGCACCAGGCCGAGCAGCACCGTGACGACGGCGCTCGACCAGGCCAGCCATTCGCCCTGGCTCACCGGCCATGGAAACGTAAAATCCATAATGTCCCCTCGTAAATGCCGCTCTGAAATCGCGGGCATTCTAGCGGAGGAAAAGCCGCGCGCCAGATGGCGGCCGGCACTTTAGGCCAAACGCATCAGGAGAGCGCGAAGGCGACCGCCGCTTCAGCATGGATGCGCGTCGTGTCGAAGACCGGAATGTCGAAATCCTGCTGGCCGATCAACATCGTGATTTCGGTGCAGCCCATGATCACGCTGTCGACATTTTCATCGCGCCGCAGGCGGTTGATCTCGGCGATATAGGCGGTTTTCGATGGCTCGGTGACGATGCCCTGGCAGAGCTCGTCATAGATGATGCGATGGACCATGTCGCGTCCTGCCTGGTCCGGCACGATCGGCTGCAATCCATATGTGTCGGCAAGCCGGCGCTTGTAGAAATCCTGCTCCATGGTGAACCGCGTTGCGAGCAGCGCCGGGCGCCGCATGCCGGCCGCCTTGACAGCGGCTGCGGTGGCGTCGGCGATGTGGGTCAGCGGGACCGATACCGAGGCCTGCACCTGGTCGGCGAGCTTGTGCATGGTGTTGGTACACAAAAGCAGGCCTTCCGCGCCAGCTGACTCGAGCTTGCGCGCGGCATCGACCAGAAGCGCGCCGGCGCCGTCCCAGTCCCCGTGATGCTGCAGCTCGGCGATCTCGGCGAAGTCGAAGGACCACAGCAGCAATTTCGCCGAATGCAGCCCGCCGAGACGCTGCCTCACGAGATCGTTGAGCAGGCGATAATAGATCGCCGTCGATTCCCAGCTCATGCCGCCCAGAAGGCCAAGGGTTTTCAAAACGGTTTCCTTTCCTTGCAGCGACTTATGATACAGTCCAAGGCGATGTTGAGGGCTACTCGATGAAAACAAAATCCAGCAGCAAAGCACGCAGCGAACTGTGCGCCGTGGTCGCTGAAGCCAGCAAAGGCAGCCCGACAACAATCACCAAGCGGGGACGCCCCGTGGCCATAGTGATATCGATCGAGGACGCCCGTCGACTCTATCCTGAAGAGTTTAGGCAACGAACTGAAGGACACGACCAGCAATCCGCGCGAAAGCTGAGCGACCTTACAAAAAGCTCTGCGGATCAATGTCGACCTGCACCCGGACCGAGCCGCGCTGCTTCGGCCCGTTGGCGAGCATGGTCCGGATAAACCCTTGCATGTCGGCGCGGCGCTCGCCCTGGATCAGCAGGCGGAAACGGTGACGGCCGCCGAGCAGCGACAGCGGCGCTTCGGCCGGCCCGAGCACGAACAGGTCGGATGCCTCGGGCGCGGCACGGCGCAGGCCGCGTGCATGGCCCTCGGCTTCCGCCCGCGTCACCGCGCTGACGATGACGCCGGCGAGCCGGCCGAAGGGTGGCAGAGCCGCCCGCTCGCGCTCGGAAATCTCGCGCTCGTAGAACGCATCGGCATCGCCGGAGACGATCGCCCGCATCACCGGATGGTCGGGCTGGAAGGTCTGCAGCAGGCCGAGACTCTTCTTGCCGGTGCGCCCGGCGCGGCCGGTCACCTGGCTGAGCAGCTGGAAGGTGCGTTCGGCGGCGCGCGGATCGCCATTGGCAAGGCCGAGATCGGCATCGACGACACCAACCAAGGTCATGTTCGGGAAATTGTGACCCTTGGCGACGAGTTGCGTGCCGATGACGATGTCGGCCTCGCCATTGGCGATGGCTTCCAGCTCCAGCCGCAGCCGCCGCACGCCGCCCATCAGATCCGACGACAAAACGATGGTGCGCGCATCCGGGAAATGGGTGACGACTTCCTCGGCGATGCGCTCGACGCCCGGCCCGCAGGCGACCAGATGATCGAGCGTGCCGCATTCCGGACAGGCTTCCGGACGGCGCTCATTGTGCCCGCAATGGTGGCAGACGAGCTGGCCGCGAAAGCGGTGCTCGACCAGCCAGGCCGAGCAGACCGGGCAACCGAAGCGGTGACCGCAGACGCGGCACAGCGTCAGCGGCGCATAGCCGCGCCGGTTGAGGAACAAAAGCGATTGTTCCTGCCTCTCCAGCGTCCGTCGCATATGGTCGAGCAGCACCGGCGACAGGAAGCCGCCGCGCGCCGGCGGCGCGCGCCGCATGTCGATCGCTTTCAGGTCGGGAAGTGCCGCCTCTGCGAAGCGGGCGGACAGCACCGCCCTGGCGTAGCGGCCCTGGCTGGCATTGACGCGGCTCTCGACCGATGGCGTCGCCGATGCCAGCACCACCGGGAATCCGCCTATATGGCCGCGCACGACAGCCATGTCGCGGGCATTGTAGAAGACGCGGTCTTCCTGCTTGTAGGCGGGGTCGTGCTCCTCGTCGACGACGATCAGGCCAAGCTCCTTGAACGGCAGGAACAGCGCCGAGCGTGCGCCGGCCACGACCCGCACGCCGCCTTCCGCCACCTGCCGCCAGACGCGTTCGCGCATCCTCGGCGGCAGGTCGGAGTGCCATTCGGCGGGCTTGGCGCCAAAACGCTGCTGGAACCGTTCGAGGAAAGCATGGGTCAATGCGATTTCGGGCAGCAGGATCAGCACCTGCTTGCCCCGGTCGAGTGCCGCCGCCACCGCCTCGAAATAAACCTCCGTCTTGCCCGAACCGGTGACGCCGTCGAGCAGTGCGACGTTGAAGCCGCCGCCCGCGACATTGGCGCGCAGCAGCCGTGCGGCGTCGTTCTGGTCGGGCATCAATTCCGGCGCGGCGTAGGCTGGGTCAGGCTTCGCCACCACGGGCCGCGGCGGGATCATCACCGTTTCGAACACGCCTTGCGCCTTCAGCCCCTCGATTACCGTCGACGACACGCCGGCCGCATGGGCAAGGCCGGATCGCGTCCAGGCCAGTCCGCCGTCGGCCGTCTCCAGCACGCGGGCCCGCGCATCCGTCATCCGGTCCGGAACGGCCGCGGTTCGCTGCAATCCCTCGATCCACGGTTCCGGATCGAAAGCCTCCGGCGCCCTCAGCAGCATGCGCGCCACCATGCCCGGCGCAGAGAGCGTGTATTGCGCCACCCAGTCGACGAAACGACGCATCGCCCGGTCGATCGGCGGGCAGTCGAAGACCTGTTCGATCGCGCGCAGCTTTTTCGCGTCGACCGTTTCGACCGCGCCGTCCCAGACGATGCCGGCGACTTGGCGAGGCCCGAGCGGCACGCGCACGATCGAGCCCGGCACCACCCGCATGCCGGCTGGCACGGCATAGGTGTAGGGGCGTTCGGCCGGCATCGGCACCAGCACCGGTGCGGCTGCGACAAAGGGCGAATCTTCGATCATGAGGCGTGACCTTGCCCCGACTTTGCTCTAGATCAAAGGGCAACGCTGAACGTGCCTTCCCAAGCACGACGAAATCGTCAGGAGACCGCCATGAAATTTTTTGCCGACACAGCCGACATCAAGGAAATCCGCGAACTGATCGATCTGGGGCTGCTCGATGGCGTCACCACCAACCCGTCGCTGATTCTCAAATCAGGCGGCAAGATCTCCGAGGTCACCAAGCAGATCTGCGACATCGTCGAAGGCCCGGTTTCGGCCGAGGTCGTGGCCACCGAATACAAGCAGATGATGGCGGAGGCCGAGGTGCTGGCCAAGATCGCGCCGAATGTCGCCATCAAGGTGCCGTTGACGCTGGATGGATTGAAGGCCTGCAAGACGATCCGCACCCAGATGAACCGCATGGTCAATGTCACGCTCTGCTTCTCGGCCAACCAGGCGCTGCTCGCCGCCAAGGCAGGCGCCTCCTTCATCTCGCCCTTCGTCGGCCGGATCGACGATACCGGCTCGGACGGCATGGAAGTGATCCAGGAGATCCGTCAGATCTACGACAATTACGATTTCCAGACCGAGATTCTGACGGCTTCCGTGCGCACCGTGAACCACGTCAAGCAGGCGGCGCTCATCGGCGCCGATATCGTCACCGCGCCGCCCGCGACACTGAAGGCGCTGGTCAACCACCCGCTGACTGACAAGGGTCTTGCCGCCTTCCTCGCCGACTGGGCCAAGACCGGCCAGAAAATCGGCTGAGCGAGCTTATATCCGACACGAAAAAAGGCCGGGCAACCGGCCTTTTTTCGTGCGCTGCGGATCAAGAGGCCGGTCAGTCCGTGCCGTCATCCTCAGCTGCGGTTACCGGCGGGCGCCGGCCCATGATGATCTCGCGCTTGCCGACATGGTTTGGTGCACCGACCAGACCCTCCTTCTCCATGCGCTCGACCAGGGACGCGGCGCGGTTGTAGCCGATGCCGAGGCGACGCTGAATGTAGGACGTCGAACACTTCTTGTCGCGCAACACCACCTTGACCGCCTCGTCATAGCTGGTATCGCCGTCCTCCGCCGCAACGGCGCCCTTGTCGAAGACCGCGCCCTCATCGCCTTCGTCTTCTTCTTCATCCTCGTCGGCCGTCACGGTTTCCAGGTATTCGGGGCGACCCTGCGCCTTCAGATGCGCCACGACATGCTCGACCTCCACGTCGGAGACGAAGGGGCCGTGCACGCGGGCGATGCGCCCGCCGCCCATCATGTGCAGCATGTCGCCCTGGCCGAGCAGCTGCTCGGCGCCCTGCTCGCCAAGGATGGTGCGGCTGTCGATCTTGGAGGTGACCTGGAAAGAAATCCGGGTCGGGAAGTTGGCCTTGATCGTGCCCGTGATGACATCGACCGAGGGGCGCTGCGTCGCCATGATCAGGTGGATGCCGGCCGCGCGCGCCATCTGCGCCAGGCGCTGGATGGCGCCTTCGATCTCCTTGCCGGCGACCATCATCAGGTCGGCCATCTCGTCGACGATGACGACGATGTAGGGCATTGGCGCGAGGTCGATTTCCTGCTGCTCGAAGAGCGGCTCGCCGGTGCCTTTTTCGAAGCCCGCCTGCACTGTCATGACGACCGTCTCGCCGTTCTCGCGGGCAGCGGCGGCGCGTTGATTGTAGCCGTCGATATTGCGCACGCCGAGCCGCGCCATCTTGCGATACCGGTCCTCCATCTCCCGCACCGCCCATTTGAGCGCGGTGACGGCCTTTTTTGGATCGGTGACGACCGGGGTCAGAAGATGCGGGATGCCGTCATAGACGGAGAGTTCGAGCATCTTGGGATCGACCATGATCAGCCGGCATTCCTCCGGCTTCAGCCGGTAGAGCAGCGACAGGATCATCGTGTTGATGGCAACCGACTTGCCGGAACCGGTGGTGCCGGCAACGAGCAAGTGGGGCATCTTTGCCAGTTCGGCGATGACAGGCTCACCGCCGATCGTCTTGCCGAGGCAGAGCGCCAGCTTGCAGCCGGTCTTGCGGAAGCCCTCCGATTCGATCAGCTCGCGGAAATAGACGGTTTCGCGCGCCTCGTTCGGAAGCTCGATGCCGATGACGTTGCGGCCCGGCACGACGGCGACGCGCGCCGAGATCGCCGACATGGAGCGGGCGATGTCGTCGGCGAGACCGATGACGCGGGAGGATTTCACGCCCGGCGCCGGCTCGAATTCATAGAGGGTGACGACCGGACCGGGGCGAACATGGATGATCTCGCCGCGCACGCCGAAATCCTCGAGCACGCTTTCCAGAAGATCGGCATTCTGCTCGAGCCGCTCCTGCGACATGTAGAAGCCTTGTCCCTCCGGCGGCTGCTGCAACAGTTCTTCCGAGGGGAGTTCGTACGTCTCGCCGGTCGCGGTCGGCACGATCCTGCCGACCAGTGGTGCTCGCGACGATGCGCGCGCGGCCGGAGCCGGTACGGCTTGCTCCAAACTTTGCGTGACCAGTGCCGGAACGGCATTGCTTGCGACGGCGGGAATTGCGGCCGGAGCCCGGGCTTGCTGCGGCACGCGGTTCGCCACCGGCTGAACCGCGGCCTGGTTGGAGTTGGCCGGACGGACATCCGGCGCGGCGGACGGAGCTGGCGACCCGGGAAGGCATTCGATGACACGGAACAACGCGGTCGGATCGGCCGTTGGCGCGGGGCGGTTGTCGGTCCGCTCGGTGATCACAGGCGCGGTCGTGCGTGCAACCGAAACGGCCCGAGGCGCGGGTGACGGGCCTTCGACCAAATAGGGCGCCATGACCTCGAAAAAGACGTGATCCGACAGATAGGGCCAGCGCACATTTTCGCGCGCCGTCGTCTTGACCGGGGCTGTCGCTGCTTGGGCGGACGCTGCCGGTGCGGACGCCCGCGCCGCCGCAGTCATCCTGTGGCCCGCAGGCGTAGCGGCGGCCCGCGCCTTTTCGCCGGCATGCCCTGACGGAACGGGGGCCGGGGCCGGTTGCACCACCGCTCTGTTGCCGACGGGCGGCCTGGCGGCGCCCGAAGAAAGGTTTCGGCTTGGTATCGGCGCCGATGAAGACGTCCCAGCCGCGGTGGATTGGCCAGGTGCCTGCGGTGCTGGTGATTCGCTTTGCTCGACGGCAATCGCCTCGTCCCGCGGACGGCGCGTGCTGGCTTCATAGTCCGGCGTGCGCGTAAACCGCACATTGGGCGCCAGGAAGAAATAGTCTTGCCAGGCAGGGCTTTCGTTGCCGCCGAGATCGACAGGGGATGGGGAAGGGCCGGCTCCTGCTGCTCTTGCCCGCTGGCTGTCCGCCTTGTTGTCCACACCCGTGAAACGCTTCACCCCGGGGTCATCGGGCGACGCTGCCTTCAATGAACTGACCCGAGGAAAACGCTTGGATTCCATGCTCAAGACTCACGCTGAAATGTCTGCTGAGCAATAGAGAGCGAGTGGTTAACAGTTGCTTCCCGTCGGCCCCCCAAGAGCGGCGAAGCGTGACTTTCACAGCGGTGTCGGACGATCGGATCCGTGCGGCCGATCGTCATCCCACGATCGTCAACACACCCGCGCGCTTCGGCTAAAGGCGAACGGAGAACCGGCTCCGGAGCCGTGGCAAAGGCGGCCTTCAGGCACCAGATTGTTATGCCACCATGAAACGGAGAGCGGCGCTAACCGGCCGTCTTGCCGTGCCGTGCGAGATCCTGGGCGATGGACAGTTGCAGCGCGTTGGCAAGCTCGCGCGCGGCGCGGTTCTCGGCATCGATCTGTGCCCGGTACGCGGCGAATTCCTGGCGCGGCCTGTCGAAGGACGAAGTGATCGCCCGCTTGCCGGTCGCGATCACCGCCCCGGTTTTGGCATCGGTCAGCCTGTAGCCGGCGGTCAGCGTCACCGAACCGGCGGTCGGCTCGTCCTGGTCGGTTCCGACCTGCACGAGCGCCGAGGATTCAACGGCTTCGGTCACGCCGAGGTCGAGCGAGTAGGCCGGCGATGCCGGTTCGCCGGCGCCGCGCCCAAATCCGAAGATCAAATTGTTGCGCACCTGCTGGCCGTAACGCGTCCTGACCGGTTTGATGGCGATCGACGCCAGTTCGGCATTGGCGCTCGAGCCGGTCGACAGCGGCGCGCTCGAGTAGAGCGGCCGCACCTGGCAGGCCGAAACGAGCGCAAGCGAGCCGACAAGGCCGGCAAGCGCGGCACGGCGCAGCAAACGGCTCAGCTCTGTCTTTTCCCGATCAGGCAACGACATTGACGATCCTCTGCGGCACGATGATCACCTTGCGCGGAGCCGTGCCTTCGAGCGCCTTCTGCACGAAGTCGAGAGCGAGCACGGCTTTTTCGACCGCACCTTGGTCCGCGTCGCGGGCAATTGTCAAATCCCCGCGCTTCTTGCCGTTGACCTGGACCGGGTAGGTGACCTCATTGTCGACGACCAGCGCCGGGTCGAAGATCGGCCACGGCCGTTCTGCGACCAGATCGGCACCGCCGAGCGCCTCCCAGCATTCCTCGGCCAGATGCGGCATGATCGGCGCGATCAGGTGCACGAGCACCTCCACGGCCTCCCGGCAGGCGCCTTTGAGCGCGGTATCGGCCTTGCCTTCGGCCACCTCATTGAGCGGCGTGGTCAGCACGTTGGCGAGTTCGTAGATGCGGGCGATGGCGCGGTTGAATGCGAGTTTCTCGATGTCTTCGCCGACCGCTTTCAGGATCTTGTGCGTGGCCTTGGAAACCGCCCCGGCTTCACCGCCACCGCCCGCTATGGGTGCGATGCCGGCCAGCGATTCGGCCGCGGTCGAGACCAGGCGCCAGATGCGCTGCATGAAGCGATGCGCGCCGGCGGCGCCATCGTCGGTCCATTCGACGTCGCGTTCGGGCGGCGAATCCGACAGCATGAACCAGCGCGCGGTGTCGGCGCCGTAGCCGTCGGTGATGTCTTCCGGGCTGACCGTGTTCTTCTTCGACTTCGACATCTTTTCCAGGGAGCCGATCTCCGCCGTCTCGCCCGTGGCGATCTCGACGGCGCGGCGCTTGCCGTCGACGTCCTCCAGCCGCACCTCGGTCGGCGCCAGCCAGCGCCCGTTCGATGCCGATCCCACGCGATAGGTCTCGTGCACCACCATGCCTTGCGTGAACAGGCCCTTGAACGGCTCGGCCAGGTCGAGATGGCCGGTCTCGCGCATGGCCCGGGTGAAGAAGCGCGAATAGAGCAGATGCAGGATCGCGTGCTCGATGCCGCCGATATACTGGTCGACGGCCAGCCACTCGTTCGCCGCCTTCGGGTCGGTCGGCTCATTCGCCCAGGGCGCGGTGAAGCGGGCGAAATACCAGGACGAATCGACGAACGTGTCCATCGTGTCGGTTTCGCGCCGCGCATCCTTGCCGCATTGCGGGCATTTGACATGCCGCCAGGTCGGGTGGCGGTCCAGCGGGTTGCCTGGGCGGTCGAACTCGACATCGTCGGGCAGCTTCACCGGCAGGTCTGCCTTCGGCACCGGCACCACGCCGCAATCCTCGCAATGGATCATCGGGATCGGACAGCCCCAGTAGCGCTGGCGCGAAATGCCCCAGTCGCGCAGGCGGAAGTTGACCTTGCGCTCGGCCATCGGCCGGTTGCCGATCGTCTTCTGCTCCAGCAGCTTCGCCACCTCGTCGAACGCCCGCTCTGGCTTCATGCCATCGAGGAAGCGCGAATTGATCATCACGCCGTCGTCGACATAGGCTTCGTCGATGACCTGGAAGGTCTTGGGATCAGCACCTTCCGGCATCACCACCGGGATCACCGGCAGGCCGTATTTGTTGGCGAAATCGAGGTCGCGCTGGTCGCCGGACGGGCAGCCGAAGATGGCGCCGGTGCCGTAGTCCATCAGCACGAAATTGGCGACGTAGACCGGCAGCGTCCAGTTCTCGTCGAACGGATGCACGACGCGGATGCCGGTGTCGAAGCCCTTCTTCTCGGCCGTCTCCAGCGCCGCCACCGAAGTGCCCATATGGCGGACTTCGTCAATAAAGCTCGCCAGCGCCGGATTGGTCTCGGCGGCCTTCCGGGCCAGCGGATGGTCGGCGGCGACCGCCATGAAGGAGGCGCCGAAGATGGTGTCGGGCCTCGTCGTATAAACTTCCAGCTCCTGCTCGCCGGCGACGGGAGCCGCCAGCGGCCAGCGGATCAGCAGGCCTTCCGAACGGCCGATCCAATTGTGCTGCATCAGCTTGACCTTCTCGGGCCATTCGTCGAGGCGATCGAGCGAATCCAGGAGATCCTGCGCAAAGTCGGTTATCCTGAAGAACCATTGCGTCAGCTCGCGCTGTTCGACCAGCGCGCCCGAGCGCCAGCCGCGCCCGTCGATGACCTGCTCGTTGGCGAGCACCGTCATGTCCTCCGGATCCCAATTGACCTTCGAGGATTTGCGCGTCACCAGGCCCTTCTCGACAAAGTCGAGGAACAGCATCTGCTGGCGGTGGTAGTAGTCGACATCGCAAGTCGCGAATTCGCGCGCCCAGTCCAGCGACAGGCCCATGACCTTGAGCTGTTCGCGCATGGTGGCGATGTTCTGGTAGGTCCATTCCTTGGGATGGACCTTGTTCTGCATCGCCGCGTTCTCGGCCGGCATGCCGAAGGCGTCCCAGCCCATCGGATGCAGCACGTTGAAACCCTTGGCCCGCTTGTAGCGCGCCACCACATCGCCCATCGTATAGTTGCGCGTATGCCCGATATGGATGCGTCCCGATGGATAGGGGAACATCTCCAGCACGTAGTATTTCGGGCGCGGATCATCGTTGTGCGCCTCGAACAGCTTCCTGTCGGCCCAGGCCTTCTGCCATTTGGGCTCTGACGCGCGCGGATTGTATCGTTCGGTTGCCATGGGACGTTTTTCACTTAAAAAGCATGCGGACTGCGGGCGACAGCTCGGCAGTCCATTGGATGTGGTCCGGGTGTTCACCATGGTTTGGCAAACCCGTCAACCATATGGGTATCGCGTCTGGAAAAAACGCGGTCAAAACAGCGGGATTTGGACATGGACGATGCCGTTCAGCAGTTTTTCGCGGTCAAGGCGCAGATCGCCGCCGCCGAGCGCGAAGCCCGGCGCGACGCTGGCGCGGTGACGCTGGTCGCCGTTTCCAAGACCTTTGACGCCGCCGACATCAGGCCCGTCATCGAGGCAGGCCAGCGCGTCTTCGGCGAGAACCGGGTGCAGGAAGCGCAGGGCAAGTGGCCGGCGCTGAAAGAGGCTTTCCCCGATGTCGAACTGCATCTGATCGGACCGCTGCAATCGAACAAGGCCAGGGAAGCCGTGGCGCTGTTCGACGTCATCGAGACGGTCGATCGCGAGAAGATCGCCGCCGAACTCGCCAAGGAGATCGCCCGGCAAGGCCGGGCGCCAAAGCTCTACGTCCAGGTCAACACCGGCTCCGAGCCGCAGAAGGCCGGCATCGAGCCGCGCGACGCCGTGACCTTCGTCGCCCGCTGCCGCGATGTCCACGGCCTCGCCATCGAAGGCCTGATGTGCATTCCGCCGGCGGACGAGAACCCCGGCCCGCATTTCGCCCTGCTGGAAAAATTGGCGCGGGAGGCAGGCGTCGCCAAACTGTCGATGGGCATGTCCGGCGATTACGAGACGGCCATCGCCTTCGGCGCCACCAGTGTCAGGGTCGGTTCGGCGATCTTCGGCAGTCGATAAAACCGTCCGCCCTGGGTTGGCCCTGTCGTCTGTGAGTTCTAAGCCTGTGATACACAGACGGACTGAACACATCTTGCGAGTCAAGCGAGGAGTAGTCTTCTTGAGCTGGCAGCTGCGGGACGCAAGAAACAACCTCTCGAAGCTGGTAAGACAGTCGCGCGAAAAAGGGCCGCAAACCATTACGGTGCGAGGGCAGCCATCTGCCGTGGTGCTAGCGGTTGAGGACTACGAACGGTGGGTTGGCGCAAAGCCCTCCCTTGCGCAATATCTTCTCTCCGTCCTCGTCTGGGATGACGAATTTGTCGAGGAGGTCAATCGCCGCCCGAACACAATGATCCGAGCGGTCCATCTCTGACAAGTTTCTGTCACCGGCAAGATGGTCCAGTTCTACCGGCTGATTACGCCAGCGCTGGAAACGAAACGTACCGTTCCTATTTGATCTGTGTCATCACAAATCTCTGGAGCTTTCGCCATGCATTACAACCAGCTTGGAAATACGGGGATGTTCGTCTCCGAACTCTGCCTCGGCACCATGACCTTCGGTGCAGCCGGCCAGAATGCCCAATGGGGCCTGATCGCCAGTCTCGACCAGAAAGGCGTCAACGAGATCGTCGGCCGCTCGCTCGCCGCCGGGGTCAATTTCTTCGACACGGCCGATGTCTATTCCTTCGGCGAATCCGAGCGCCTGCTCGGCCAGTCGCTCAGGGATCTCGGCGTTGACAGGTCGAGCGTGGTCGTCGCCACCAAGGTTCACGGCGCCATGGGCGAGGGCCCGAACCAGCGCGGCTCCTCGCGCGGCCACATCATGGACTCGGTCGATGCCAGCCTGGAACGGCTGCAGCTCGATCACATCGATCTCTATCAGTTGCACGGAACCGACGCGGTGACGCCGATCGATGAGACGCTCAGGGCACTGGACGATCTCGTCGCCAGCGGCAAGGTCCGCTATGTCGGCGTATCCAACTGGCAGGCCTGGCGCATCGCCAAGGCGCTTGGCATAGCCGACCGCAAGGGCTTTGCCCGCTTCGAGACCATCCAGTCCTATTACTCGATCGCCGGTCGTGATCTCGAGCGCGAGATCGTGCCGCTGATCAACGAGGAGAAGCTCGGTCTTATGGTCTGGTCGCCGATGGCCGGCGGACTGCTGTCCGGCAAATACGGCCCTGGTGCGCCCGGCAATGGCGAGGGCCGCCGCGCCTCCTTCAACTTCCCACCGGTCAACGAGGACCGCGCCTGGGCGGCGGTCGCGGTCATGCGCGAGATCGCCAAAAAGCATGACGTCAGCGTCGCTACCGTGGCACTAGGCTATGTCCTGGCCAAGCCCTTCGTGATGAGCGTGATCATCGGCGCCAGCCGCATGGATCAGCTCGAACAGAACCTTGCCGCCACGAACCTCAAACTTGATACCGATGATCTCGCCAGACTGGACGAGGTGAGCGCGCTGCCGGCCGAATATCCCGGCTGGATGCTGGAGCGGCAGGCGGCCGGCCGGCGGCCGGCGCCGTTCGTGCCGAAGGCCTGATCGCTTTTCGAGCTTGCTTCGAAGCCGCGTGCCTTAGGTACGCGGCTTCTCAGTTAGAGCAATTCCAAGAAAAGTGTGTGCGGTTTTCTGTCCAGAATTGCGTCAAAACAAAGAGTTAGAGCGGTTCGCCGTTTCCACGAAACGGTGAACTGCTCTAGAGGCGAACGGCCTCCGAGAGAAAATCGAGAAAAGCCCGCACCCGCGCAGGCAGATGCTTGCCCTGGCCGACATAGACGGCATGGGTGGCCTCCTCGTCGCCTGGGTTGAATTCCTCCAGCAACGGGACGAATGCCCCGGCGTCGATGTCCGGCTGGACATGCCAGCGCGCCAGCCTAGCGATTCCGCCTCCCGCCAGCGCGATCCGCCGCATCGCCTCGCCGTCGGTCAGCGTTGCGTTTCCGACAACCGGGACGATGACCGGCGCACCTGCCGCATCGACAAAAGGCCAGCCGTCTATATGCCGCGCAAAGCCGAAGGCCAGCATATTGTGACGCCCGAGATCGGCCAGCGTGCGCGGCGTCCCACGCGCTTCGACATAGGAGGGTGCCGCGACCAGCACCATCCGGCTCTGCCCCAGTTTGCGCGCTACCAGCCGTGACTCGCGCAAGGGCCCGGCGCGTATCGCCACATCGGCGCGCTCCTCCAGAAGGTCGATCACGCTGTCTGTCAGCACGGCGTCGACGGAAATCTCGGGATAACGCTCCAGAAACCGAGGCAGCAGCGACATCAGCCGGTGGTGGCCGAACGGCACGTAGCTGTTGACCCTCAACCGGCCGCGCGGCGCCGCCCCGGCGGCCGCCTCGCGCTCGGCCGCGTCCATGTCGGCGAGGATGCGCATGCCGCTGTCGTAGAAAGCAGTGCCTTCCGGCGTCAGTTGCAGCTTGCGCGTCGAGCGGGTGACCAGCCGCGCGCCGAGCCTGGTCTCCAGCCGCGCGATCAATTTGCTCACCGCGGACGGGGTCATGCGCAAGGCACGTGCCGCCGCCGAAAAGCTGCCCGCCTCGACGACGCGCACAAACACTTCGATCTCGCCGGAACGATTGATGTCGGATCTCGCCATCTGTGAATCTATTTCACAGAAAGTATGCCTGGAGCAAGTCTGGTTCACATCGCATGGCCACACGATCTTCCCGGTCGGGGCGCGGCCTGGACAGGGCGCCCGTCACCGCCGAAGTGGAAACATCATGCCTCTCGCTCTCTATGCTCTCGCCGCCGGCGCCTTCGGCATCGGCGTCACCGAATTCGTCATCATGGGCCTGCTCATCGACGTCAGCAAAGATCTCGGCGTCTCGATCTCGGCCGCCGGCCAACTGATTTCCGGCTATGCGCTGGGCGTCGTCATCGGAGCACCTCTGCTGACGATCGCCACCGGCAACTGGCCGCGCAAGACGGTGCTTCTGGCGCTGATGGCGATCTTCACCATTGGCAACCTGGCCTGTGCGCTGGCGCCTGATTATTGGACATTGATGGGCGCGCGCGTCATCACCGCCTTTGCCCATGGCACCTTCTTCGGCGTCGGCTCGGTGGTCGCCACCGGACTCGTCGCTCCCAACAAGAAGGCGTCGGCGATCGCGCTCATGTTCACCGGCCTGACCATCGCCAACATTCTCGGCGTTCCCTTCGGCACCTGGCTGGGCCAGGCTTTCGGCTGGCGCGCCACCTTCTGGGCGGTGACCGCGGTCGGTCTCGCGGCCTTTGCCGTCATCCTGGCATTGGTGCCGCGCAATCGGACAGCTCCCGAGAAGAGCGACCTGCGCGCCGATCTCGCCGTGCTGCGCCGTACGCCCGTCCTGCTCGGCTTCGCCATCACCGTGCTCGGCTATGCCGGCGTCTTCGCCGTCTTCACCTACATCGCCCCGTTGCTGACAGAGATCAGCGGCTTCCAGGAAGCGGCCGTTTCGCCGATCCTGCTCGTCTTCGGCGGCGGCCTCATCGCCGGCAATATCGCCGGCGGCAAGATCGCCGACCGCTGGCTGGTGCCGGCGGTGCTCGGCAGCCTCGTGGTGCTCGCCCTGGTTCTGGCGACCATGAGCTTTGCTATCCACAGCCAGGTGTTGGCCGTGATCTATGTCGGCCTGCTGGGCGCCGCCGCCTTCGCCACCGTGGCGCCTTTGCAGATGTGGGTGCTGGAAAAGGCCCAAGGTGCTGGCCAGAGCCTCGCCTCGTCCTTCAACATCGCCGCCTTCAACCTCGGCAACGCCGCCGGCGCCTGGCTCGGCGGCGCGGTCATTGCCCAAGGTCTTGGCTTGGGTTCGCTCACCTGGATCGCCGCCCTGCTGCCGGTCGCGGCACTCGCCGTGGCGGGACTGGCCCTGCGTCTCGACCGCGGCACCGCGCTCGGCGCGCCCGTCTGCGTCCGGTCGTGAAGCTCGCCGGCAAAGCCGGATCGATTCGACTTCTTTCAAAATCACAAGGAGCAAGAAAATGGACTATCGAAATCTTGGCGCATCGGGCCTGAAGGTGCCGGTGCTCTCGTTCGGAGCGGGAACCTTCGGCGGTTCCGGCCCGCTGTTCGGCGCATGGGGCAACAGCGACGCCAGGGAAGCGCGGAGCCTGATCGACATCTGCCTCGAGGCCGGCGTCAATCTGTTCGACACCGCCGATGTCTATTCGAACGGCGCCTCGGAAGAGGTGCTCGGCGAGGCGATCAAGGGCCGGCGCGATGCCGTGCTGATCTCGACCAAGACCTCGCTGCCGATGGGCGACGGGCCGGCCGACTATGGTTCCTCGCGTTCGCGGCTGATCAAGGCCGTCGACGCCGCGCTGAAGCGGCTCGGCACCGATTACATCGACCTGTTGCAACTGCACGCCTTCGATGCCGGCACGCCGATCGAGGAAGTGCTATCGACGCTGGACGGCCTCGTGCGCGCCGGCAAATTGCGCTATGTCGGGGTCTCCAATTTCTCCGGCTGGCAGGTGATGAAATCGCTCGGGCTGGCCGACAGGCACGGCTATCCGCGCTATGTCGCGCATCAGGTCTACTATTCGCTGGTCGGCCGCGACTATGAATGGGAGCTGATGCCGCTCGGCCTCGACCAGGGCGTCGGCGCGCTGGTCTGGAGCCCGCTCGGCTGGGGCCGCCTGACCGGCAAGATCCGTCGCGGCCAGCCATTGCCCGACAAAAGCCGGCTGCACGACACCGCGAGCTTCGGACCGCCGGTCGAGGACGAGCATCTCTACCGGGTCATGGAGGCCCTCGATGCGGTGGCGCAGGAGACAGGCAGGACCGTGCCGCAGATCGCCATCAACTGGCTGTTGCAGCGCCCGACCGTGTCGTCCGTCATCATCGGCGCCCGCAACGAGGAGCAGTTGCGCCAGAATCTCGGCGCCGTCGGCTGGACGTTGACGCCGGAGCAGATCGGGAAGCTCGATGCGGCAAGCGAGGTCACCGCGCCCTACCCTTATTTTCCCTACCGCCGCCAGGAGGCCTTCGCCCGGCTGAGCCCGCCGGCGGTTTGAGCGTGTCCGACCGCTAGAGCCGAAGATTAGCGGGGCGGCGCCCGCCTCTGTCCTGCCGGACATCTCCCCCACGGGGGGAGATTGGATGTCACCTCGGCTTTCGCCAATTTCCAACGTGAAGGGATGGCGCTGTTAGCAAAGCTGCCGATCTCCCCCCACGTGGGGGAGATGTCCGGCAGGACAGAGGGGGCGCCGTAGAGTGCCGACCTTACGGCCTCGGACAGCGGCCCCTAATGCAGCACGAACTCGCCGTCGACCTTGCGCCACTCGTTGGGCGCGATGAGCTTCTGGTGCGTGTAGCTGACCGAATGCAGCGGCCCCTCGAGCTTGGTCTTCCAGAACTCGATGAAGCGGATCAGCACCGGAAACTTCGGCGCGATGTCGTAGTCCTGCCATATGAAGCTCTGCAACAGATGCGGATGGTCTGGGAAATGATAAAGGATATTGGCCGTAGTCAGGCCATAGCCCCGCAGCATCAGGTCCATTTCAAGCTGGTCGCGCATTTTTGCTCCCCGGGTTGATTCTCCTTCCTCCCAACAATGGATTGTGCGCGCGGTTGCTTAACCGTCTATTGATTTTTTCTTGATCGAAACCGGCTTTAGCACGCGAAAACATGAAGTTAGCAGCGGTCCGGTGCAAGTGCTGACAGCAGCCGCGGACCCATGTGCGGCATCCCGCCGCGCAAACCCAACGTCTAATGTTGCCGTCATCGCGGAACTGTTAATAATGCGCGCGAATTCGCGGCCGCGTCGCCGCGATCCCGCTGGCGGTTCAAGCCGGCGTTAGTTTCGGGAGGAAAAGCAGGAAATGTCCGAGGTTCATGTCCACCGCGTTCAGCCGGCCTGGAAGAAGAATGCGCTGATCGACAACGACACCTATCTCAAATGGTACGCCGACAGCGTGAAGAATCCGGACAGGTTCTGGAGCAAGCACGGCAAGCGCATCGACTGGTTCAAACCCTTCTCCAAGGTCAGGAACGCCTCCTTCGACGGCAAGGTCTCCATCAAATGGTTCGAGGACGGCCAGACCAATGTTTCCTACAACTGCATCGACCGCCACCTGAAGAAGCGCGGCGACCAGACCGCCATCATCTGGGAAGGCGACAACCCCTACGACGACCGCAAGATCACCTACAATGAGCTCTATGCGCATGTCTGCCGCTTCGCCAACGTGCTGAAGAAGCACGGCGTCAAGAAGGGCGACCGCGTCACCCTCTATATGCCCATGATCCCGGAAGCGGCCTATGCGATGCTCGCCTGCACGCGTATCGGCGCCATCCACTCGGTCGTCTTCGGCGGCTTTTCGCCCGACGCGCTCGCCGGCCGCATCGACGATTGCAAGTCGACCATTGTCATCACCGCTGACGAGGGCCTGCGCGGCGGCAAGCCGATCCCGTTGAAGGAGAACACCGACAAGGCAATCGAGATCGCGGCAAAAGCCGGTGCCAGGGTCGAAAAGGTAGTGGTGGTCCGCCGCACCGGCGGCAAGATCGGCTGGGCGCCGGGCCGCGACGTCTGGTACCACGAAGAGGCCGCGACCGTTAAGGCTGAGTGCAAGCCGGAGAAGATGAAGGCGGAGGATCCGCTGTTCATCCTCTATACATCGGGTTCGACCGGCAAGCCGAAAGGCGTGCTGCACACCACGGCGGGTTATCTCGTCTACGTCTCGATGACGCACCAATATGTCTTCGACTATCATGATGGCGACATCTACTGGTGCACCGCCGATGTCGGCTGGGTCACCGGCCACAGCTACATCGTCTACGGGCCGCTCGCCAACGGCGCCACCACGCTGATGTTCGAGGGCGTGCCCAACTACCCCTCGCAGTCGCGCTTCTGGGAAGTCATCGACAAGCATCAGGTCAACATCTTCTACACCGCGCCGACGGCGCTGCGCGCCCTGATGGGCGCCGGCGACAATCATGTGAAAAAGGCGTCGCGCAAATCGCTGCGCGTGCTGGGCTCGGTCGGCGAACCGATCAATCCGGAGGCCTGGGAGTGGTATTTCAACGTCGTCGGCAACGCCAAGGTGCCGATCGTCGACACCTGGTGGCAGACCGAGACCGGCGGCATCATGATCACGCCGTTGCCGGGCGCCACCGACCTCAAGGCCGGCTCGGCCACGCGGCCCTTCTTCGGTGTCAAGCCGCAACTGGTCGACGGCGAGGGCAAGGTGCTTGAAGGAGCCGCCGACGGCAATCTGTGCATCACCGAGTCCTGGCCCGGCCAGATGCGCACCGTCTATGGCGATCACGACCGCTTCGTGCAGACCTATTTTTCGACTTACAAGGGCAAGTACTTCACCGGCGACGGCTGCCGCCGCGATGCCGACGGCTATTACTGGATCACCGGCCGCGTCGACGACGTCATCAACGTCTCCGGCCACCGCATGGGCACGGCCGAGGTCGAATCCGCATTGGTCAGCCACGACAAGGTTTCGGAAGCCGCCGTCGTCGGTTATCCCCACGACATCAAAGGCCAGGGCATCTACTGCTACGTCACGCTGATGGCCGGCGAGACGCCGAGCGAGGACTTGCGCAAGGAGCTCCTCGCCCATGTCCGCAAGGAGATCGGCGCCATTGCCACGCCCGACAAGATCCAGTTCGCACCCGGCCTGCCCAAGACCCGCTCGGGCAAGATCATGCGGCGCATCCTGCGCAAGATTGCCGAGGACGATTTCGGCGCCCTTGGCGATACCTCGACGCTCGCCGATCCGGCCGTCGTCGACGACCTCGTCGCCAACCGCCAGAACAAGAAAGGCTGACACCGGCCATGGCCGCGATAGGCAGGGTTGCCGAACTCTGGCGCTATCCGGCGAGTTCGCTCGCCGGCGAACGCCTGGAGACGATCGCGGTCGGCACCGAGAGCATCGAGGGCGACCGCATGTTCGGCCTGGTCGATGCCTCCGACAATGAGATCGCCCGTCCCGATCGCGAGCCGAAGTGGCACAAGGTGCCGCGCATCCGCACCCGGCTGACTGGCGACCGCAGGCTCGAGATCGCGATTCCCGGCGCAGATTGGCTGGCGGCGCCCGGCGCCGAAAGCGACCGTGCCGTTTCCGACTATCTAGGCTTTCCGGCCTCGATCCGTCCGTTCGGCCTGGAGAACGCTCCGCCGGCCTATTCCGGCCCGTTGACCGAGGCGCGCTACCGCAAGGCGCCGATCCATCTGTTGACCACCGCCTCCCTGGCGCGCCTGAAGGCGCTGCATCCGCAAGGCACTCCCGACCCGCGCCGCTTCCGTCCCAACATCGTCATCGACATGGCGGCGGTCGAAGGCTCTTTCCCCGAAACCGAATGGATCGGCAGGAAGCTCGCCGTCGGCGACCTGCTGTTGACCATTTCCGAGCCGTGCCGCCGCTGCGGCTTCACCATCATCGCCCAGGACGGTTTCGACGACGACCCGGCGATCCTGCGCAATCTGGTGCGTCATAACGCGCACAATCTCGGCGTCTACTGCACCGTCGACCGCGCGGCCAGCGTCAAGGTCGGCGACGGGATGCGATTCGCCTGACTACCTGTAAAGATCCGCCCGCGTCGGCGGCAAACCGCTCGGGCCCCGCGTCCGCTTGGTGGCGACCGTCTGGAAAATCTGCGCCGAGGCACGATCGAAGGCGATCGAACAGCCGGTCAGGTAAAGCAGCCACAGCCGCGCCTTGGCTTCTCCCACTTCGGCGATGGCCTCGTCGAAGCGCGCATGCAGGCGCTCTGCCCACAGCCGGCAGGTGCGGGCGTAGTGCTCGCGCAGATTCTCGACGTCGTGGACGAGGAAGCCATGTGCTTCCAGATTGCCGCACGTCATGCCGATCGTGTCGATCTCGCCACCCGGGAAGATGTATTTGATCAGCGCCTTGTATTCCGAGCCCTTGCGCAAGGTCTTCTTCATGCTGCCCTTGCTGCGCCTGGTGATGGCATGATGCAGATAGATGCCGCCCGGCTTGAGCAGGCGATGGACGGTCGAGAAGTAGGCGGCGTGGTTGGCCAGCCCCAGATGCTCGAACATGCCGATCGAGGATATCTTGTCGAAACTTCCGGTGAGCTCGGCATAGGATTTTATCTCGATTGTGATCCGGTCCTCCAGCCCCTCGGCCCGAATGCGTTCGCGGGCGAGTCCGGTCTGGGCCTCCGACAACGAGACGCCATGGCCGACGACGCCATGATGCTTCGCCGCATGGATCAGCATCGCGCCCCAGCCGCAGCCGATATCGAGCAGGCGGTCGCCGGGCTTCAGCCGGAGCTTGCGGCAGATATGCTCGAGCTTGTCGGCCTGGGCCTGGTCGATGTCATTGGCGAAATCCTTGAAATACCCGCAGCTGTAGACCATGCGCTCGTCGAGGAAGAGCCGGTAGAAGACGTTCGATATGTCGTAATGATGCTGGATCGCCTGCTTGTTGGAGCCGCTGACAAAGGGATTTTGCCCGGCGAGGTCGGCGCGTTGCGTCATCTGCCTTCGCGAGAACAGCACGGCCGGCAGGTCGCGCATGATCGCGAGCTTCGGCAGCGCCTTGAACCGCAGCTTGCCTTGTGAAGGCAGCGCATAGAGGTCAAACAGCGACCCCTCCTCCACATCGACCGCCTTGGAAATCCACATCTCGACCAGCGTCGAGAAATTTGGCCGGCGGGCCAGTTGCCAGACGATGTCCTGGTCGTTGATGGCAAGCACCGGGCCGCCGGCCGGACCGATGCGCTCGCCGGTCCAAAGCCTGACGGCAAAGCCCGGCTTCAACGCCTGGACGACCGTGCGAACGATGCGTGCTGCTCTTTCGGTAGCGTCCATGCCGTCCCCCACTGCATTCGGTAGGCCGATCTTGTCCGCTTGAACCCCTGGCCGCAACCCGATTGCACGAAAGGACGCGGCCAAGCCGGAAAAACGACTTTTTCCATCCGGCGTCTTGTCTTTTGCTGCAACGCACCCCATCATCAGTGCGTGTTCAACAAACTGAAAGGAGGTGATCCGATGTCGAGTGATTTCGTTTTCCAGAACGTGGCCTCAGCGGATTGCACTTTCGGGAAGCAGTCTTCCCGTTAAGGCGCGAGATGCGCGGCGGGCGACCCCTCGGGTTGCCGCCAGGAGCCGCGCCATGGACGGAAACACGGAAGGCCGCCGGCTTCGAAAGAAGCGGCGGCCTTTTCCTTGTGCGGCCTACTGCGTCAGCGCGACCTTTTCGGTGTTGCGGATGATTTCCTGAAAGGCGGCGTCGAGTTCCACCCCGGTCGACACCTCGAAATAATGTTTTTGAGCGGCGGAGGCATCTTTCGACGAACAGTCCTTCAGCACCGCCTTTGCCTGATCCCGCTCGGTTGCCGACATGTCCTTGTTGTTCAGGTCGAAGCCGATGGTGAAAATCTCGATGCCGTCATTTTTCATGTTGCCGCACAGCGTTTCGGCGTTGCCGCGCGCAAGATTGCCCTGGCTGTTGTAGCGGCCCCCGGCACCGGCGAAGGCGGTATTGAACTGGCCATCGGTCATCAGGATCGCGACCTTGGCGATCTTCTTCGCGTTGACGTCCGAGGCGCCGTTGCCGAGGCCGGCATTCTTGATCGCAGCGCGCCATTGCGGCGACAGCATATAGTAGGTCCACTGAATGGCGATCGCGCCGGCGGTATAACCGTCAGCCTGGAAGTCGTCGATCGAATCAAGCAATGCGCCGGAATCGGCGGTCAGCGGGATCACTTCCGCATCGGGGCACTTGTTCATTCCGCCGCCATCGAGATGATCATCCCGGTTGACCAGGGCGTAGTACTTCTTGCCGTTCTTGTCCGTGCGAACCGTATCTGGGCCGTCGGCAGTCAAATCCGCATCGCCGTTTTTGTCCTTGCGCTCCGTGGCGCAATTATCGGGGCGTGGCATCGCCGCGCCAACAATGGAAATGTAGTCGCTGAAGGACGGCAGAAGAGTTTTGCCCGTCTTGGCGACGAGAAGCGAACTGCCGGCCACGGGTGGCAGCTCAGAGCTCGCCGGCTTCTCGGCATAGACGTTTTCGGCCAGCTTGCCGGCGTTCACGCCGGAGGCGTAAGGCACAATCGCGACGCGGATGCGGGGGTTCTTCGGATCCTGGTTCCGGAGCATCGTCCGAACGGCGTTTTTCGCTGCTGCTTTCAGATCGCCGATCTTGTCGACCTTGCCCCGCTTCGCCATCGAGCCTGTTATGTCGAGCATCATGGCCACCTCGATCTGCTTGTCCGAATAGAGCGCTGTCGTCGAGGCGGGAACGCGCTGCATGTCGCGCGTGCCGAACAGCGGGAAATAGAAGGCGACGTCGGCATGGGCCTCCGCCTGCACCGTCCTGGCGGTCCTGTCGACCGTCAGCCTGTCGAGCACGATCTGGTTGGCCTGCAGGATGCCGGCCGTGCTGTTGGCGTCGAGGAAGGCCTGCACCGATTTGTTGGCATCGGCCTCCTTGATGACGCCGGTCGTCAGGTCCCGCGCCGTCGACGTCACCGCGGCGTCGACCACGCTCTGCAGGCTCGATTTGGCGTTGTAGAGCTGGGTGATGTTGACGGCGAAGCCGACGCCCAGCACCAAGACCGAGGCGGCGAATCCGAACAGGATGGCGAAATTCCCGCCGCGGTGCCTGGCAAAGTCGCCGGCCGCGTCCACAAGACCCCCGAAAATCCGCATCGTTCTCTCTCCGCTCGCCCCGGCCTCGTCGCCGGGCGGATCGATGCAGGATTCCGGCCGGGCGCGGCCAGCGGCCGCGCACCAGGGACTAGACTCTTGTTTTTACTTCGCTTTCAAGGATGGAAAGGTGAATGGCCGGTAAACGCCAATGCTGCGTTCGCGCGGCATTTACGAAGCGCTTACCAAGATCCTGCATGTCGCGGCACAGGGCGCGCGGCCGTGTCCCGCCGCGGCACAGCGGCACCTGTGCCAGAGCGAGGCAGTATGGGGATGCATGGAAACCCGGATCAGGCCAGCATCTGCGCGGTGACCGTCCTGTCGATGGCGTGGTAGGGCGGGTTGAACAGATTGTTCTCCTGTTCGTAGGTCCATACCTTGAACAGGCTGAGCCGGTGCGGCCCGAAACTGTGCAGCAACGGCACGTCGGTGGCATCGCGTCCGCGCGCGATGACGATGCGGCCGATCCTCGGAACATTGTGGCGGGGGTCGAACGTGTACCACTTGCCGTCGAGAAACACTTCCATCCAGGCCGAGAAATCCATCGGCGCCGGATCGGCCGGCACGCCGATGTCGCCGAGATAGCCATTCACATAGCGTGCCGGAATGTTCATGCAGCGGCAGAGCGTGATCGCCAGATGGGCGAAGTCTCGGCAGACGCCGACCTGCTCCTCATGCGCCTGCGCCGCGGTGCGGGTCGAGCGGGCATAGCCATAGCCGAAGGACAGCCGGTTGTGGACGTAATCGACGATCGCCTGCACCCTCGCCCAGCCGGACGGCAAACGGCCGAAAAGCTCCCAGGCGAGCTGGCTCAGGTGATCGGTCTCGCAATAGCGGCTGCCCAGCAGATAAAACAGCACCTCGTCGGGCAGCTCTGCCACCGGCACCTCGCGTGCCAGCGTGTTGACCTCGTCCGTCTCGCCGCTGTCCTCGACCACGGCATCGTAGAGGATGCGAAAAGTGCCGGCGGGTGCGGTAAAGCGGCGGCACGAATTGCCATGCAAATCGCTGTAGAGCCTGGTCGGAACCGCGGGCGACGTCAGCATGCGCGTCTGCCGCTTGATGTCGGCCTGCCTGTCCCTGTGGATCTCGAGCATTGAAATCACCGGCGTGGCTCCAGCGCATTCAATGGCCATTTCGTAGCCGAGCCGAATCAGCATCGCGTCCCCCTTCGATGGTCGTGGAAAAGCAGCGAAGTTGAAACGCCGGAGGCGGATCGCGGTTCCCTGACTTGCGGAAAAGGGGACTGGCCGAAAAGGTGGCCACGCGGCTTCCAATGCCGGCGCCGGGACGTTACCATCGGCGCTCCCTCGAAAGACCTCCCCGAAATCAAGGAAAATCATGTACGCAGGCAGAAAATTCGCCGCCTTCCTCTTCGACATGGACGGCACGCTCATCAATTCCATTGCCTCGGCCGAACGGGTGTGGAGCGACTGGGCGCGGCGGCAAGGGCTCGACGTCGCCGCCTTCCTGCCGACGATCCATGGCGTGCGGGCGATCGAGACGATCGCCGGTCTGGCGCTCCCGGGCGTCGATCCGGCGCATGAGGCCGACCTCTTGCTCAAGGCCGAAGCCGCCGATCTGGAGGGCATTGTTCAGATCGCCAGCGCCGCCGCGTTTCTCAACGCGCTCCCGCCGGGGCGCTGGGCGATCGTAACCTCGGCACCGCGCGAACTGGCGCTCTTGCGCATGAAGGCCGCCGGCATCCCCGTCCCTGCCGTGCTGATCGCGGCGGAAGATGTTTCACGCGGCAAGCCGGCGCCCGACTGCTTTCAGCTCGGCGCGACGCGGCTCGGTGTCGATGCGCGCGATTGCCTCGTGTTCGAGGATGCCCCGGCGGGCATCACGGCGGCCGAGGCGGCGGGCGCAGCGGTCATGGTCATAAACGCCACCCACCGGCATCCCCTGGCGACGCGGCATGCCGCGATCGCTGGCTACGACGCCATCGGCGTCACCGTCGACGAGCGCGGCTGGATCGCGCTCCAGCCGCAGCCAGCGGCGGCAGCGGCCTTCTAGGCTCTGGCGACAATCAAACACCCGATTGCCAGCAAATTAGCTGTTTGCTGGGCCGGCATATTAGAAATCGCTGGTCAGGCCCTTGATCTCCCAGTCGCCGTAGCGGCCGGGCTCCTTGCCGCCGCGGCCGCCGACTTCCTTCGGCACCGCGGCTTCCTTGCGGCGGTAGTCCTCGCGCCGCGCCGCGGCCTCTTCAAGCGCGCGGCGGGCGGCGGGCGTCAGCGTCTTCAGCCGCGCTTCGTCATCAGTGGCAGGTGTTTTACTGGTCTCGTCGTTCATGCGATATTCCGGCGGATTGAAACAGGCCGATTGAAACGGGTACCGGCGTTTCCCATCATATAGCGATGAGCCCACGAGGATCGACCCTCTTACATCACGACCAGGACGGGAGCAGACGATGAACACACTTCGCACCGCCATGCTTCTTGCCGCGATGACCGCGCTGTTCATGGGCGTCGGCTTCCTGATCGGCGGCACGGGCGGCATGATGATCGCCTTCCTGATCGCCGCCGCCACCAATCTGTTCAGCTATTGGAACGCCGACAAGATGGTGCTGTCGATGAACCGCGCCGTCGAGGTCGACGAGAAGAACGCGCCCGAATATTACGCCATCGTGCAGGCACTGGCCAAGCAGGCAGGCCTGCCGATGCCCAGGACCTACCTGATCGACAATCCGCAGCCCAACGCCTTCGCCACCGGCCGCAACCCTCAGAACGCGGCTGTCGCCGCTTCCACCGGCCTTTTGCAACGGCTGACGCATGAGGAAGTGGCCGCGGTGATGGCGCACGAGCTCGCCCACGTCCAGCACCGCGACACCTTGACCATGACGATTGTCGCCACCTTCGCCGGCGCCATCTCGATGCTTGGCAATTTCGCCTTCTTCCTCGGCGGCAACCGCGACAACAACAGCCCGTTCGGTTTTGTCAGCGTGCTGGCGGCGATGATCGTGGCGCCCTTTGCGGCGATGATCGTGCAGATGGCGGTCAGCCGCACCCGCGAATACGAGGCCGACCGGCGTGGCGCTGAAATCTGTGGACACCCGCTGTGGCTGGCCTCGGCGCTTGACAAGATCGCCCGGGGCGCCGAACGCATACCCAATCCGGATGCCGAGCGTAACCCGGCGATGGCTCATCTCTTCATCATCAACCCGCTGCACGGCGAGCGCATGGACAGTCTGTTCTCCACCCACCCGAGCACCGAGAACCGCATCGCCGCGCTGCAAGCGATGGCGCAGCGCATGGACGGTGGTGTATCGCGGTCCCCGCAGCGCCAGGCGCCAGTGCCGCCGCAGGCCGACGAGCCGCAATCGGCAGGACCGTGGGGCAAGCCGGCCGCGCCGGAACCGCCGGCAGAGCCCAAATCCAATCCATGGGGTCGCAATCCGACCGGGCCCAAGGGCCCGTGGTCGTGAGCGTGGCGGGCAGAGCACCTCGACACACAGGTGGTCAGGAAGACAAAAAGGACGGCGAGTTCGTTGCCGGCCTTGCCGCCCGCAAGGCGGCGGCGCGCCTGCTGGCAGCCGTCATCGATGCGAGGACGCCGCTCGACGGCCTGACCGACCATGAAAACGGCCATCCGCAATACAAGGCGCTAGACCTGCGCGATCGCGGTCTTGTGCGCGCCATTCTGGTCACCGCGCTGCGCTATCGCATGACCATTGCCGGGTTGCTGGCGCGGCGTCTGGAAAAACCGCTGCCGGCCAATGCCACCGCGCTGTCGCATATTTTGCATGTGGCGGCCGCGCAGATCCTGTTCCTCGACATTCCAGACAGCGCCGCGGTCGACCTCGCCGTCACCCATGCCAAGTCCGATCCCCGCACATTGCGCTTTGCCGGCCTGGTCAACGGTGTGCTGCGCACGCTCGCGCGGATCAAGGAGGCTGAACTTCCAGAGGCCCTTGCTACCACCGACGAAGCGCCGAAATGGTTTTCCGACCGTTTGAAGGCCGCCTATGGCGTGGACGAGGCCGGACGGATACTCGCCGCCCACCGCCAGGAGGCCCCGGTCGATTTCTCGGTCAAGGCCGATCCGGAGCACTGGGCCGAAAGGCTCGGCGGCATTGCCCTGCCGACCGGCACGATTCGGGTGGAGAAGCTTGCCGGCCCGGTCACCGAACTGCCTGGCTTCGCCGAAGGCGCCTGGTGGGTCCAGGATGCCGCAGCCGGCCTGCCTGCCCGGTTGCTCGGTGATGTCGGCGGGCTTCGCGTCGCCGATCTCTGCGCCGCGCCCGGCGGCAAGACCGCCCAATTGATCGTGGCCGGCGCACGCGTCACCGCGATCGACACCTCGAAGAACCGGCTGGCGCGGCTGGCGCAGAATCTCGAACGCCTCCGCCTGTCGGCGGATATCGTGCAGGCCGACCTCCTCCAGTACGAGCCGGACGAGCTGTTCGACGCCGTCCTCCTCGACGCGCCCTGCTCCTCGACCGGCACAGTGCGGCGGCATCCCGACGTGCCATGGACCAAGACTGTGGCTGATGTCGAGAAGCTCGCCGATCTCCAGCGCCGGCTGCTCGCGCGCGCCGTCACCCTGGTTAAGCCGGGCGGAAGGATCGTCTTTTCGAACTGTTCGCTCGACCCACTCGAAGGCGAGGAGCTTTATCGTGGCTTCCTCGCCGCGACGCCTGGCGTCGTTGCCGACCCGCTTCGCGCCGGCGAGATCATCGGCATCGATCCCTTCCTGACGCAGGAAGGCACGCTGCGCACCACACCTGCCGACCTCGATCTCGGCTCGCCGCAACGTTCCGGTCTCGACGGCTTTTTCGCCGCGCGCATGCGTCGCGCCGGCTAAGGCAAGTCCACGAAAGCTGCGTGACGATTCTCCGTCCGGAATTGCGTGGAACAAGGATCTGGAGCGGAGTATGGATGCCCATCGGGCGCTGAACCGCTCAGGGGTTTAAGCATAGGAAGTTGCTGACTTTTTTGGGGAGCATCCGCGGCCAAGCCAGGCGCAGCGTCACCGCTCGCGGGAATTCGCCTTCGCATGAATCGTTGAATCAGATAAGCTTGCCCTTGGGATAGAGGACGATCAGGAGGGGTTTTGGCACTTGCTGCCGGCAACACGACGCGTCTGTGGGCGCTTGTCGCGAAGGAGTTTTGGCGCAAAACGCGCCGGCGCCTGCGTGCCGGACCGGTTTATCGCTGGCGCTATTCCGGCCGCACGCCCGAACGGGTGCTGATCGCGCCGCCGGACCTGCGGCTGGCCGACCCGCAGATCGCGCTTGAGATCTACTATGGCCGCTATCCCTTGTCGGGACATATGGTCGAGACCGGCGGCAAGTCGCCCTTCCAGATCAGCGTTCCCAATTACGGCTGGCAGAAGACGCTGCATGGCTTTCGCTGGCTGCGTCACATGCGCGCCGCCGGCACCGAGCTTGCCGCCGCCAATGCGCGTGCGCTGGTGTCCGACTGGATCGCCACGCATGGAAACAACATTTCCGGCATTGCCTGGGAGCCCGGCACGGCCGCCAAGCGCATTATCGCCTGGCTGCAGCATTCCTCGATCGTGCTGCAAGGCGCTGAATTCCCGTTCTACCGCGCCTTCCTGAAATCGCTGGCCGTCCAGATCCGCTACCTCAGGTCGATGGCGCGCGAAATGCCTGACGGCAAGGACAGGCTGCGCGCCCGCATCGCCCTCGCCTTCGCCGCCCTGTCGCTGCCGGCGCCCGCATCGGCGCTGCGCGGCGCCACCCGCAACCTCGCCGAGGAACTGGACCGCCAGATCCTTCCTGATGGCGGCCACATCTCGCGCAACCCAATGGCGGTGCTGGAAATCCTCGCCGACCTTTTGCCGCTGCGGCAGACCTACGCCAACCAGGCGGAAGCGCCGCCACAGGCCCTGATCGGCGCCATCGACAGGATGCTGCCGGCGCTGCGCTTCTTCCGCCACCAGGACGGCAGCCTCGCCCGCTTCAACGGCATGGGCGCCACCATCCATGACCGCATCGCCAGCATCCTGCGCCACGACGACACCGCCGGCTCGCCGCTGCTGCATGCACCGCATTCGGGCTATGAGCGGCTGTCCATGGGTGGCGTCACCGTCATCGCCGACACCGGCCTGCCGCCGCCCGTCCACGTCTCCAATGCCGCCCATGCCAGCTGCCTTGCGTTCGAGCTGTCGTCGGGCCGCCAGCATTACATCGTCAATGCCGGCATCGACACCTATGGCGCCGCCGAATTCCGGCCCCTGGCCCGCGCCACCGCCGCGCATTCGACCGCCACCATCAACGACACCTCGTCGGCGCGGTTCAGCCATTCGCTGCGCATCAACGATCTTCTGGGGTCGCCTTTGATCGGCGGCCCGCAGCATGTGCAGTGCAAGCGTATCGACCAGAAGGGCGTTCAAGGCTTCATCGCCCGCCATGACGGCTATATCCAGCGCTTCGGTTTCCTGCACGAGCGCGAGCTGAAACTGTCCTCGAACGGCAATGTGCTGACCGGCAGGGACCGCTTCCAGCGTCCTGGAGGTGCGGCGATCCGCAACAATGGCCGCGATTTCGTCACCGTGCGCTTCCACGTCCATCCCGACATCAACCTTTTGCAGGACGAGCATGACCGCCTGGTGCTGACCGCCGAGCAGGCCGACAGCTGGGTGTTCACCTGCACCGAGATGGTGCCGGAGGTCGAGGAATCGATCTACTTCGCCGGTCTCGGCGGCCCGCGCCGAAGCCGGCAGATCGTGCTTGCCTTCAAGCCGTCCGACATCGCCGAAGTCCACTGGCAGCTCACCCGCACCTCTATCGCCGGCTATCCCGAAAACAACTGACCGCGCCTGCGCTGACCGAGCTTGCGCCTTGATTTCCTGATCTCATATGATACGGCGCGGGCCTGCCCCTCCAGCCGTGAAAGCACGCCCATGGCCGTCGCCGCCAAGAACATTCCCGCTCCCGACCTCGTTCCCGTGCGTCGCGCGCTGCTCTCCGTCTTCGACAAGACCGGCCTCATCGATCTCGCCAGGGCGCTCGCCGCTTCCGGCGTCGAGCTGGTGTCGACCGGCGGCACGGCAAAAGCGATCGCCGATGCCGGCCTGGCGGTTCGCGACGTCTCCGAGCTCACCGGCTTTCCCGAGATCATGGATGGACGCGTCAAGACCCTGCACCCGTCGGTGCATGGCGCCCTGCTCGGCGTGCGCGATGATCCCGATCACGCCGCGGCGATGCACAAATATGGCATCGAGCCGATCGACCTGGTCGTCTCCAATCTCTATCCGTTCGAGGAAGTCCGCCGCTCCGGCGCCGACTACGCGGCGATCGTCGAGAACATTGACATTGGCGGCCCGGCGATGATCCGCGCCTCCGCCAAGAACCACGCCTATGTCGCCATCGTCACCGATCCCGGCGACTATGCCTCCGTTCTCAATGCGCTGGAGATGAATATCGGCTCGCTTTCGCTGGATTTCCGCAAGAAGCTCGCGGCCAAGGCTTTTGCCCGCACCGCCAGCTACGACGCGGCAATCTCGGGCTGGTTCGCCGAGGCGCTGGAGATCGAGCACCCGACCTGGCGCGCCTTCGGCGGCAGGCTGGAAACCGTGATGCGCTATGGCGAGAACCCGCACCAGGGCGCCGGCTTCTATGTCAATGGCGACAAGCGGCCGGGCGTGGCCACCGCGCGCCAGCTCCAGGGCAAGCAGCTTTCCTACAACAACATCAACGATACCGACGCCGCCTTCGAGCTGGCCGGCGAGTTCGACCCGGCGCGCTCGGCCGCCGTCGCCATCATCAAGCATGCCAACCCGTGCGGCGTCGCCGAGGGTTCGACGCTGAAGGCCGCCTACGCCAGGGCGCTGGCCTGCGATCCGGTCTCGGCCTATGGCGGCATTGTCGCTGTGAATCGCATCCTGGACGCCGAGGCGGCCGAAGAGATCGTGAAGACCTTCACCGAGGTCATTATCGCGCCCGGCGCCACCGACGAGGCGGCAGCGATCGTGGCCGCGAAGAAGAACCTGCGCCTGCTGGTCGCGGGCGGCCTGCCGGATCCGCGCGCGATCGGCACAACCGTCAAATCCGTCGCCGGCGGCCTGCTGGTGCAGGGCAGGGACAACGCCGTCGTCGACGACCTCGAACTGAAGGTGGTGACGAAACGGGCGCCGACGCCGGCCGAACTGGCCGACCTGAAATTCGCCTTCCGCGTCGCCAAGCACGTCAAGTCGAACGCCATCGTCTACGCAAGGGACAGCGCCACGGTAGGCATCGGCGCCGGGCAGATGAGCCGCGTCGATTCCTCGCGCATCGCTGCCCGCAAGGCACTCGACGCTGCGGAAGCGGCGGGCTGGGCCGAGCCGCTGACCAAGGGCTCTGTCGTCGCCTCCGACGCCTTCTTCCCCTTCGCCGACGGCCTGCTGTCGGCCATCGAGGCCGGCGCCACGGCGGTGATCCAGCCCGGCGGCTCGATGCGCGACGACGATGTGGTTGCCGCCGCCGACGAGCATGGCATCGCCATGGTGTTCACGGGCGTGAGACACTTCAGACATTGAGCGCCTCACCCTCCCCCTTGTGGGGAGGGTCGGCGAGCGATGTTTGCGAAGCAAAGCTCGTGAGACGGGGTGGGGCCAGCGCCGTCCCCCACCCCGCTCCGCTTCGCGGATCGACCCTCCCCACAAGGGGGAAGGGTAAATCACTCCGCCGCCCGGTCCGCCGGATACGGCGTCCTGATCAGGATCGCCATGCCTATGGCCAGGAACAGGATGATAACCGCCATGCCGAGCCGCGCCGAATCGCTCACCGCCGTGATGGTCGCCACCAGGAACGGCGCCAGGAAACTGGTCGCGCGCCCGGCCAGCGCATAGATGCCGAAATAGCGGCCGGATTCCGACGCCGTGACGCTGCGCGCCATATAGGACCGCGATGACGCCTGCACCGGCCCGAAGGCGAGCCCGATCAGCAATCCATAGAGGATGTAGGCCTTTTCCGCGGCGGTGCCGAACAGGCCCCCGGAATCGGTGGTCGAGAGCTGGATAAGCCCGAGCAGCGTGAAGCCGGGGCCGGTCGAGACGACGCCGATGGTGGCGATCGAAAGCATGACCAGCGCGATCATCACCACCGCCTTGGAGCCGAGCGCGGTGTCGAGCCGCGCGGCGATCCAGCAGCCGAAGATGGCGACGACGTTGAGGATGATGCCGAACATGCCGATTTCGGTGATCGACCAGTGGAACATGCCGGCAGCGAACGTGCCGCCGAGCGCCAGCAGCGCGTTGACGCCGTCCTGATAGATCATGCGGGCGACGAGGAAGCGGAAGATGCCGCCGCGCCTGCGCACCTCGACCAAGGTCGACTTCAGCTCCGACAGGCCTTCGCGCACCGCAGGCTTGATCGGGATGCCTTTGATGGCATCGGGAGTGAAGAGGAACATCGGCAGGATGAACAGGAAATACCAGCCGGCCGACAGCGGCCCGGTGGCGCGGGCATCCTCGCCGAGCTTCGGGTCCAGCCCGAACAGCGGGTCGAGGCCGATGATGGTCTTGCCGGTCTCCTGCGATCCGGCCAGGAACAGCACGACGAAGATCAGCGCGATCATACCGCCGAGATAGCCAAGCCCCCAGGCCATGTTGGAGATGCGGCCGATCTCGCTCTTCGGCACCAGGCGCGGCATCATGGAATCGTTGAAGACGGTGGAGAATTCAGCCGCCACCGAGGCCAGCGAGAACAATGCCACGATCAGGAACAGGTTCGAGCCGGGCGCGGCGAGCCACAGCAGCGCCAGGCTGGCGATCTTGATCGCCGCGAAGAAGGCGATCCACGGCTTGCGCGGCCCGGTCTGGTCGGCGATCGAACCGAGGATCGGCGACAGCACGGCGATGACCAGTCCGGCCGCGGCGATGCCGTAGCCCCAGACGGCCTGGCCGGTGGTCGGATCGCTGGCCATGCGCGAAACGAAATAGGGGCCGAAGATGAAGGTGGTGACGACCGTGAAGAAGGGCTGCGCCGCCCAGTCGAACAACATCCACCCCCAGATGCCGCGCCCGGACGCCCGCTGCACTGCTACTTCGGCCATGTCCCCTCCGGTCGCCTTCGTTTCGTTGGGCGGTTCACCCCATGTCTGCATGTTTTCCGCTGGTCATGCAAACGAACACGCGTCGCGCCGCCCCTCATTGCCGTGCCGGGCATTTCTCTCCGTATAGAACGGGGAGAAAGACGCTCATTCGCGACTTTCGCCACCGGCCAACTCCGTAGAAGGGTGCCGGCGGTACGGCAAGCTCCCTTCTCCCCGTCCTATACGGGGAGAAGGTGCCGGCAGGCGGATGAGGGGCGCCGCCGACCTACCAAGCTATGGCTCACATCCCTGTCAGATCGCTCATCAGGCCCGATGCCACCGACAGCCGCGACACGGTGATGTCGCCGCCCTCGGTCAGCGCCTGCAGCCGTTCGCGGGTGCGGCCGATCCTCTCCCCGCCGGCCTCCAGCCACGCCGCCACCGGGTCGGCTGCCCCGGCGTGGTTCACGAGTGCCGCCACCGCGATGCCGCGCCGCGCGGTCCCGATCGTGTCGGTGGCGCGCGACAGGGCGAGCTGGTCGTAATAGTCCGCCGGCGTGATGGAGCGGGCCGCCTCCTCGACGCGCGGGATACGGAAGGCGTCGCTGACCGCGAAGAAGGCCTTCGCCGCGGCGACGATGTCGGCGCCTGCCGTTCGCGCCGTCAGCGCGATGTCGGGGATCAGCTCCGCCACATCGGCCAGCGCCAGCTGCGCTGCCAGCCTGTCCGGCGCCCCGGCCTTGAACAGTCCATGCCGCTTCTCGTCGATCCGTTCGCGCGAATAATCGGGGAGCAGCGAAACGAGTTTCGGCTCCAGCGCCTTGCGGGCCTCCTGCAATTCGGCGATGCGCTGGGCAAGCGGCGCCGTGCCGGCGTGGTTTTTCAAGTACCAGCCGCTGGTCACGTAGATCAGCCGGCTGACCGCCTGGTAAAGATCGAGCTGCATCTGGCCGTCGATCTGATTGTCGAGCGCGTCGATCTCGCGGTAAAGCGCCGGCAAGGCAAAGCCGTCGCGCACCACGGCAAAGGTGCGCACCACGTCGGCGGCGGTGCGCCCCGTCGCTTCCCGCAACCGGTTGACGAAGGAGGGACCGCCGCGGTTGACCAGCTCATTGGCGACGACGCGGGCGATGATCTCGCGGCGCAGGCGATGGCCGTGGATCTCGGCGGCATATTTCTTCGCCATCCGGTCGGGGAAATAACCCATCAGGTCGCGGTCGAAATGCGGCTCGTCAGGCACGTCGCTTGCGACGATGTCGGAAAACAGCACGATCTTGGCATAGGCGAGCAGCACGCCGAGCTCGGCCCTGGTCAGCGGCTCGCCGCGCGCCTCGCGCTCGGCAAGGGCCGCCGGCGAGGGCAGCGTCTCGACCGTGCGGTCGAGCAGGCCGCGTGCTTCCAGCGCCGACATGAAGCGGGCCTGGTGGGCGATGTCGGCGAGGCCGCGCTTGCGGGCGATGGAGAGCGCCAGCGTCTGCTGGTAGTTGTTGGACAGGACCAGCTCGCCGACCTCGCCGGTCATCTCGGCGAGAAGCTTGTCGCGCGCCGGGCGGGTCAACGACCCTTTGCGCATGGCGGACGCCAGCGCGATCTTGATATTGACCTCGACGTCGGAACAGTTGACCCCGCCCGAATTGTCGATGGCGTCGGAATTGCAACGCCCGCCATTCATGCCGAATTCGATGCGCGCGCGCTGCGTCACGCCGAGATTGGCGCCCTCGCCGATCACCTTGGCGCGCACGTCGAGCGCGGTGATGCGGACGGCGTCGTTGGCGCGATCACCGACCTCGGCATTGGTCTCGGTCGAGGCCCGCAAATACGTGCCGATGCCGCCGAACCACAAGAGGTCGACGGGCGCCTTGAGGATGGCGCTCATGATCTCGACCGGCGTGGCGGTCGTCTTGTTGAGGCCGATCGCAGCAGCAGCAGCGGCCGGCAAGGTGATCGATTTCTGGCCGCGCGAGACGATGACGCCGCCCTCGGAGAGCTTGCTCTTGTCGTAGTCCTGCCAGCTCGAACGGGGAAGAGCGAACATGCGCTGGCGCTCGGCCATCGATGCCGCCATGTCGGGATCGGGATCGATGAAGATGTCGCGGTGGTCGAAGGCGGCTATCAGCCTTGTCTTCGGCGACAACAGCATGCCGTTGCCGAACACGTCGCCCGACATGTCGCCCACCCCGACGACGGAGAAGGGCGTGGTCTGGATGTCGCGGTTCATCTCGCGGAAATGTCGCTTGACCGCCTCCCACGCGCCCTTGGCGGTGATGCCCATCTTCTTGTGGTCATAGCCGGCCGAACCGCCGCTGGCGAAGGCATCGTCAAGCCAGAAGCCATGGCTTTCGCTGATGGCGTTGGCGGTGTCGGAGAAAGTTGCCGTGCCCTTGTCGGCGGCAACGACGAAATAGGGGTCGTCCTGGTCGCGCCTGACAACGCCGGCCGGCGGGATGACGCCGTCGAGGCCGATATTGTCGGTGATCGACAAAAGGCTGGAAACGAAGTTCTTGTAGGCCGAGGTACCAGCTTCGAAGATGGCGTCGCGGCCGGCGCTCATCGGCAGCTTCTTCGGATAGAATCCGCCCTTGGCACCGACCGGCACGATGACCGCGTTCTTGACCTGCTGTGCCTTGACCAGGCCGAGCACCTCGGTGCGGTAATCCTGGGCGCGGTCCGACCAGCGCAGGCCGCCGCGCGCCACCGGACCGAAGCGCAGATGCACGCCCTCGACCTCAGAGCCGTAGACGAAGATTTCCCGCCACGGTCGCGGCTCGGGCAATCCGTCGACCGAACGCGAATCGAGTTTGATCGCCAGCGACTGGCCCTTGGCTTTCGTATCGGCAACGAAATGATTGGTGCGCAGCGAGGCTTCGATGAGATTGAGGTAGCGGCGGATGATGGCGTCGTCGTCGATGTTGGGAACGTCTTCCAGCGCGTCCCTGATCTTGGCCTTGAGATGCTTTGCTGCCACCACGCCTTCCGTCTCGGCTGTCGGGCCGAGCCGGGCGATGAACAGCGCGTGCAGGCCGCGTGCGATCTCGGGATAGCGGTTGAGAGCCGCGGCGATGAAATCCTGGCTCTGCGGAATTCCGGCCTGCTGCAAATACCGCCCATAGGCGCGCAGGATGGTGATTTCGCCCGACCACAGGCCGGCGGTCTGGGCAAGGCCGTTGTACCCGTCATTGTCGACGTCGCCGCGCCACACCGACAGGAACGCGTCCTCGAACAGCGCGCCGCCATTGCTGAGGTCGATCGGCTTTCCGTAGCTGTTCTCCAGCTCCATGTCGTGAATGAAGACGGTGCCGGGCTGATCACTATTGATCATGCCGGGCTGGTCACTATTCCCGGCCTTGTCGTCGCCGACCTCGAAGGTGCGCTCGCTGATGACGCGGAAGCCGATGTTTTCCAGCACCGGCACGCGCCGCGACAGCGCCACCGGGCTGCCATGGTGATAGATTTTCAGCGCCGCCTGGTGCGGCTTCTGCTCGGCATGGCGATAGTAATCGATGGCGATCGGATTGCTGGCGCTGATCCTGGCGATACGCCCGGCATCGATCAGCGCCACACCGGCGCTGAAGGAGTCCCGGTAGCTTTCCGGAAATCGTGCCGCGATCCTCTTCAGCGCCGGGTCGCTGCCGCTGGTTTCCGCCGCCTCGGAAAGGGCGTCCTCCCAGGTGCGCACGATGTCGCGGATCGCCGCCTCGATCGTTGCCTGTTCGACCTTCGGCGTCTTGCCGCCGGAGCGGCCGATGATGAAATGCACGCGCGCCAGCCCGCCTTCCGGGAAGGCCGGGTAGTAGGCCGACAGCCGGCCTTCGAACACCGTTTTGAGGTAGGTGCCGACCTTCTCGCGCACGACGCTGTCGTAACGGTCGCGCGGTACGAAGACGAGGATGGAGACGAAGCGGTCGAACTGGTCGGCGCGCACAAGTGCCCGCACGCGCGGCCTCTCGACGAGGCCCAGAATGGCCGCGGCATGCTTCCTCAGGATCGGCACCGGTACCTGGAACAGCTCGTCGCGCGGATAGCTCTCCAGCACGTTGATCAGCGCCTTGCCGGAGTGGTCGTGCCGGTCGAAACCGGATTTGGCGATGACGGTTTCGGCCTTCGACCTGAGATAGGGGATCTTCATCACCGAGCGCGTGTAGGCGGTCGACGTGAACAGGCCGACAATGCGCAGTTCGCCCGCCAGAGCGCCCTTGGCGGTGTAGGTCTTGATGCCGATATAATCGAGATAGATGCGCCGGTGCACGGAAGACTTGGCATTGGCCTTGGTGACGATCAGCGGCTCCGGCCCATGCAGGAAGGCTCGAATCTCCGGCGTTGTCGTCACCGCTTCGGTGCCGCGCCGCAGCACCAGCACGTCCAGGTCGGACAATATGCCCAGGCCAGGCTTGTCGGCACGCTCCAGCGTGCCGCTTTCCTCGCCGCCGACATATGTGAATTCGCGCATGCCGAGGAAAGTGAAATTGTCGTCGCGCAGCCACTCCAGGAAGGCGATCGCCTCGGCCACGCTCTTCTTGTCCAAGGGTACCGCCGAATAGCGGAATTCCGAGATCGCCTGGTCGAGGCGGGCCAGCATCGGCTTCCAGTCGCTGACGGCTGAATGGACCTGGCCGAGTATCTTGCGCAGCCGCTCTGCCAAGCCGTTCGCCTGCTCCGGGGTCAGCCGGGGAATATGGACATGGATGACGCTCAGCCGGTCGTGGCTGCCGTCGTCCCTGGCGAAATTGCCGTCGCCGAGAATTTCCTCGACGCCGTCCTTGCCATGGCGGACGGTGATGACGGGATGGGTGACCAGGGTCGGCTCGCCGGCACTCTCGGTGATCTCGCCGAGTATGGAATCGAACAGGAAAGGCATATTGTCGTTGACGACGGTGACGATCGTGACGGGTCGGCCCTCGCGAACGACGCCGGAATCGGTGTCGACGGCGACGGCGCACGCGCCCTTCTTGTGACCGGCGACCGCGCGGCCGGCGAGATCCGCGGCGCGTTCGAGGTCGGCCACCTCATAGGCGGCAATGTCTTCCGCCGGCGCGCGGGCGAGCAGGTAGTCGGCGAGCCTGGCTGGCCTTTCCTGCGTCTTCGGCATCGCCGTGGCTTTCTTCTTCGACCTACTCGCCGATTTCACGCTGGCCATGACGCTTCTTTCCTCCCGTCGTATGCTTTTGCGGACTATGTAGCAGATGACCGCTATTTGGCGACAAAGGTTTGACGGCGTGCCAAGAATTATCGCAATTCGGCGGCAGCCGGCGACAAACGAGGAGGAATGCCCATGACCGACAGGATCACCGCGCTCGATCTCGCCGCCGCTGAGCTGAGCGATGCGACCAGGACCTATTTCACCAAATGCGAGGAGAAGCTCGGCCTGGTCCCCAACGTGTTGCGCGCCTATGCCTTCGACGACAAGAAGCTGCGTGCCTTCACCGACATGTACAATGATCTGATGCTGGGTGATTCAGGCCTGTCGAAGCTGGAGCGCGAGATGATCGCGGTCGCTGTCTCCTCCATCAACCATTGCTACTACTGCTTGACGGCGCATGGCGCCGCCGTGCGGCAGCTGTCGGGCGACCCTTCGCTCGGCGAGATGATGGTAATGAATTTCCGCGCCGCCGATCTTTCATCGAAGCAGGTCGCGATGCTGGAATTCGCGGTCAAGCTGACAGAGGAGCCGGCCAAGATCGTCGAAGCCGACCGCGCGGCCCTGCGTATGGCCGGCTTCACCGATCGCGACATTTGGGACATCGCCTCCACGGCCGCCTTCTTCAACATGTCGAACCGGGTGGCGGCGGCAATCGATATGCGCCCGAACCCCGAGTACCACGCCATGGCAAGGTGACGATCAGGGCCTGACTCGGCAGTATATTAGCTATCGCTCATTCTCATTGCTTGTATGTCGGTTTGGTCCGATGATCGCCGGGCGGCATGACCGCATGCCGGTTCGATGCCGCCGACAAGGGAGGAGAACATGGCGAAATTTCTCTATGTCTATCACGGCTCCGGCAAGATGCCGACCGAGGAGGCCGAACGCAAAGCCGCGATGGATGCCTGGAACGGCTGGTACGGCAAGCTCGGCTCGGCCGTGATCGATGGCGGCAATCCGGTCGGCATGTCGAAGACGGTGCTGCCCGACGGCAAGGTCGAGAACAATGGCGGCAGCAACCCGACCGCCGGCTACACGATCGTGGAAGCCAGGGACATCGACGATGCCGTCGCCAAGGCCAGGGATTGCCCGATCCTGATGAACCCGGCCTTCAGCGTCGAGATCGCGCCGATCGTCGAAATGATGTGACAGTCACGAGCGCGCCGCGATCGCCGCGGCTGCACCGGCCATGGTGGTGGCGCTGACGCGGTTGGCAATTCTCATGGCGCGCTTGCTCTTCAGGAGCTTGCGCGCCTGGGCGGCGGCAAGCACCCAGGCAAGGTCGATGATAACAAGCACCACCGCCATGGTCGCCGTCAGCTCGATCCAGCCAACCACCGTCACCGAAGCAAGGTCGATGATGGTCGGCAGCAAGGCCAGGTAGAACATCATGATCTTGGGGTTGCCGAGCGTCACGGCCATGCCGGCGAAGAACAGTTTGCCGGGCGAGTCCTCGCGCGGCATCTCGCCTTCTTTCGCTTCGACAGGGGTCCACATCTTCCAGGCGAGGTAAGCGAGATAGGCGACGCCGACCCATTTGACGATGACGAAAGCGAAATGGAAAGTCTGCGCCACCACCGCCAGCCCGAACACCGCCAGGGACAGCCAGATGCCCTCGCCGATCCACATGGCGAGTAGGAACGGGAACACGTCGCGAAATCCCTTGGCGATGACGCGGGCGACGAGTGCCGCGATCGAAGGACCCGGCGAACCGGCGGCCACGAAGAGCGCGGCGGCGAAGATCAGGAGCGAGGTGAGGTGCATGGCGAGGATCTCGGCTTGAAAACCTTCAATGCCAGACATTAGCAATGCCAGACATTAGCGCAAGCGATCGAGCTTCGGTAGCATCAACATGCTTGCCGGCCCGGCATCTCGCGGCTAGATAGATCGCCGCGAAACAATTTCGAGCTTCACTTTGCCTACGTAACCGCCGGTCTCGTCAACTCCCCCGACACAATGCATGGCGCCGCCACAACGGTGCTTTTTCCATTTCATGTGTTCCTCTGGGCGGCGGTTCGAGACCGGTTTGGCACTGCTGAACCGCTGTCGCATGCGCCGCGACGCCTGATCCCAAGAACCGCAGCCTACCGCCACGCCGCGCCCGCCTGGGCATCTCGACATTGCCGACCTGATGAACTTCCCGACGGGAAGGGCTTATCGGCATGTCTTCTATTCTGCGCATCCGCTGGACGGTCGCGCCTCAAACCGCACCACGTCCCCTGATCACCTGCAATCGCTGCGGCGACATCAAAGCCTATCGCAGCAACGGAAAGTTCCGCGTCAACGCCAACGGCAAGCGCATTGACGTCTGGCTGATCTATCGTTGTATCAACTGCGACAATTCCTGGAATTTCAGCATTTTCGAGCGCCGCAACCGCCGCGACATCGAGCCGGCGCTGCTGCGGGCGCTGGAGAGCAACGATGCAGCACTTGCCCGGCGCCATGCATTCGATGTGACCGCACTGCGCGGCCAGGTGGGGCGTGTCGAGGAGTTTCCCGACGTCGACGTGCACAAGACGGCGCTTGGCGGGACAAGCGAAGCTGCAAGCGTGCTGGAGCTCCGGCTCGGGCTCGAAATGCCGATATCGCTGCGGCTCGATCGTTTGCTCGCCAACGAACTCGGCATCTCACGTTCGCGGCTTCAAGCCCTGGAGGAGAAAGGCCTGTTGGTTGTCGATTGCGACGGGGCCAAGGCTTTGCGCAAGCCGGCACGCGACGGGACGACGGTCCGCGTCGATCTGGCCGGCGAACCCGACCGGCAGGCCATCATATCTGCCGCCAGGGGATGAACGGCAGAGGGGCGAAGCACCTGGTGCTCCGCCCCTCCCGGATACGATCAGAAAGCAGAAATTACGCGGCGCCGACGGCCTTGGACGATTTCTCGAAGCGCTTGCGCTCGTTGGGATCCAGATAAAGCTTGCGCAGGCGGATGGTCTTCGGTGTCACCTCGACCAGCTCGTCGTCCTGGATCCAGGCCAGCGCGCGCTCCAACGTCATGCGGATCGGCGGTGTCAGCTTGACCGCCTCGTCCTTGCCGGCGGCGCGGATGTTGGTCAGCTTCTTGCCCTTCAGCACGTTCACTTCCAGGTCGTTGTCGCGGGAGTGGATGCCGATGATCATGCCCTGATAGACCTTGACGCCCGGATCGATGACCATCGGGCCACGATCCTCCAGGTTCCACATGGCGTAGGCGACGGACTCGCCCTGCTCGTTGGAGATCAGCACGCCGTTGGTGCGGCCGGGCAGTTCGCCCTTATAGGGCTCATAGGCATGGAACAGCCGGTTCATCACGGCGGTGCCGCGCGTGTCGGTCAAGAGTTCCGACTGGTAGCCGATCAGGCCGCGCGTCGGCGCGTGGAAGACGAGGCGCTGGCGGTTGCCGCCGGAGGGGCGCAATTCGACCATCTCGGCCTTGCGCTCGGACATTTTCTGCACGACGACGCCGGCATGCTCCTCGTCGACGTCGATGACGACTTCCTCGACCGGCTCCAGCAATTCGCCGTTCTCGCCCTTCTGCATGACGACGCGCGGCCGCGACACGGCGATTTCAAAGCCCTCGCGGCGCATGGTCTCGATCAGCACGGCAAGCTGCAATTCGCCACGGCCCGACACGAAGAAGGAATCCTTGTCAGGCGATTCCTCGATCTTGAGCGCGACATTGCCCTCGGCTTCACGCAGCAGGCGGTCGCGGATGACGCGGCTGGTCACCTTGTCGCCTTCCGTGCCGGCCAGCGGCGAATCGTTGACGAGGAAAGACATGGTCACGGTCGGCGGATCGATCGGCTGCGCGTGCAGCGGCTCGCTCACGCTCAGGTCGCAGAACGTGTCGGCGACGGTACCTTTGGACAGGCCGGCAATGGCGACGATGTCGCCCGCCTGCGCTTCCTCGATCGGCTGGCGCTCGAGGCCGCGGAAGGCCAGTATCTTGGAGATGCGGCCGGTTTCGATCTGGGTGCCGTCATGATGCAGCACCTTGACCGCCTGGTTGGCCTTCAGCGTTCCGCTCTCGATGCGGCCGGTGATGATACGGCCGAGGAACGGATTGGCTTCCAGGATAGTGCCGATCATGCGGAACGGGCCGGGATGCACGGTCGGCGCGGGCACATGCTTGAGGACGAGGTCGAACAGCGGCGACAGGCCCTGGTCCTTGGGACCTTCCGGATTTTCCGAGACCCAGCCGTCGCGCCCCGAACCATAAAGGATCGGGAAGTCGAGCTGCTCGTCGGTGGCGTCGAGCGCGGCAAACAGGTCGAACACCTCGTTGACCACCTCGACATGGCGGGCGTCCGGCCGGTCGATCTTGTTGATGACGACGATGGGCTTCAAGCCGACCTTGAGCGCCTTGCCGACGACGAACTTGGTCTGCGGCATCGGGCCTTCGGCGGCGTCGACCAGCACGATCGCCGAATCCACCATCGACAGGATGCGCTCGACCTCGCCGCCGAAATCGGCGTGGCCGGGGGTGTCGACGATGTTGACGCGGGTACCCTTCCAGTCGACCGAGGTCGCCTTGGCCAGGATGGTGATGCCGCGTTCCTTTTCGAGGTCGTTGGAATCCATGGCGCGTTCGGCGACGCGCTGATTGTCGCGGAAGGCGCCGGATTGTTTCAGAAGCTGGTCGACAAGGGTGGTCTTTCCATGGTCGACGTGCGCGATGATCGCGATATTGCGGAGGTTCATGATCTGGTCTCGGGAGCGTTGCAGGCAGCAGGCCAAAAGGCGCCGCCTCTTTCGTGTTGCGCGGCTCATACAGGGTTTTTCGCATTTGCGAAAGAGGAAGCGCGACACCAAATAATCATCAAATCTTAAGCATCGCCATGTGAAATGGTTTTGTTAACCAAGGCGGGAACCTTTTGCGGGCCCGGGCAGTTCGAACACCATGACCAACGCAGTCGTCAAATTTCGGCCGATTCTCGCAACTGCGGCTCTCGCCGTGCTGCTGGCTGCCGGCGCCGCTCAATCCGCGGCGACGCTCAAGGAAGCGCGGCCCGCTCTGCCGAGCGATATCCCGAGCGCCGAACAGGTCTTTGCGGATGCGCCCGATGGGGTCGATCCGGTGGTGACGGGGCCGGTCAGCGCGGCCTTCAAGCAAAGGCAGCAAAGCGCCAACTGCGATAGCGCGGTTTGGCCCAACGTTCCGTTAGTCTGCTATCCCGACTGATCGGCTGCGCGCCGTTGGCGAAGCTGCCGATCTCCCCCTTATTGAAAGATCGCCCCTCGTCCGAAGGCGCACTACGCCGCCTGCGGCTCCGGGTCGAACGCCGGCCGGCTGGTGTTGATCAGGAGCGAGATACAGGCGGCGGCAATCGCGGTCATGCCGGCGATCAGGAAGGCCAGTTCGTAATTGCCTTGCAGTTCGCGCATGGTGCCGCCGAAGAAGGCGGCGGTTGCCGCGCCCACCTGATGGCCCGCGACGATCCAGCCGAACACGATCGGGCCGCTGCGGTCGCCGAAGGCTTCATTGGCGAGCCGCAGCGTCGGCGGCACGGTGGCGATCCAGTCGAGACCGTAAAGCACGGCGAAGATGATCAGACTGGTCGCCGAAAAGCCGGAATAGGGCAGATAGATCAGCGAAAGGCCGCGGATCGCATAATAGACGCCGAGCAGCTTGCGCGGATCGAAACGGTCGGTGAGCCAGCCCGACAGCGTGGTGCCGATCAGGTCGAAAATGCCCATCATCGACAACAGGCCAGCCGCCTGCACCTCGTTGATGCCCATATCGCCGCAAAATGCGATGAGATGCGTGCCGACCAGCCCGTTGGTGGTGAAACCGCAGACGAAGAAGGTGGCGAACAGGTACCAGAAGACGCGCGTGCCGGCGGCGCGGCGCAGCGTGGTCAGCGTGTGGGTCAGGAAATTGCCTTGTGCCGCCGGCGGTACCGGCGGCACGTCGTCGGCTTCCGCGCCATAGCGCACCATGCCGATCGATGCCGGGCGTTCCGGCACCAGCAGCAGCACCAGCGGCACCAGACAGGCCGTTGCGACGGAGATGGCGGTGACGACCGGCTTCCAGCCGCCTGATTGCGCCAGCGAGGCCAGCAGCGGCAGGAAGACCAGCAGACCGGTGGCGCTGGAGGCCGACATCAAGCCCATGACGAGACCGCGGTTGGTCTTGAACCAGCGGTTGACGATGGTGGCGCCGAGCACGGTGGCGACCGCGCCGGAGCCGACGCCGGAAAACACGCCCCAGGTGATCAGCAGATGCCATGGCTTGGTCATCAGCAGGCTGAGCGCGGTGGAGGCCGACATCACGACAAGCGCGGCAAGCAGCGTGCGCCGCAGCCCGATCCGCTCCATCAGCGCAGCGGCAAACGGTCCGGTCAGGCCGTAGAGGAAGATGCCGACCGCGGCAGCCAGCGACACCACGTCGCGCCGCCAGCCAAAACTTTCCTCCAGCGGCAGCATCATGACGGCTGGCGCGGAGCGCAGGCCGGCCGCGATCAGCAGGCAGAGAAAGATGACGGCGACCACGACGAAAGCGTAGCGCTGGCCAAACGGACGGGATTGAGCTAGCATGTTACTGACCGGTACGTTGCAGGGTGGAACATGTATACGTACCGATCGGTAACAGTGTCAACCGAGACCGCGAATGCCACCAGACAATAAAATTGAACCGTCCATCAGCAGCGCTCACGCGTCGGCTCCGCCAAAGGCGGCGGAAAAGATACTCGGCGTGGCGCGCGACCTGTTCTACAGGCGAGGCATCAGGGCAATCGGCGTCGACGAGATCGTCAGGCGCGCCGGGGTCACGAAGCCCAGCCTCTATCGCAGCTTCCCCTCCAAGGACGAATTGGCCGCCTCTTATCTGCGCCGATACGACCTCGAATTCTGGGAACGCTTCGACGAGGCGGTGAACGCCCATCCCGGCGATCCGCGCGCGCAAATCCGAGCCTTCCTGACCCGCGTCGGCAAGCGCACGCAGAAGCCTGACTATCGCGGCTGCGGCATGACCAATGCGGCCGTAGAATATCCCGAGCGCGGCCATCCGGCGCGCGTGGTGAGCGAGGACAACAAGCAGGAACTGCGCCGCCGCCTGCGCGCCATGGCCGCCGCAATGAATGCCGCCGACGCCGACACGCTGGGCGACGGTCTGCTGCTTCTGATCGAAGGCGCCTATATCAGCGGCCAGTTGTTCGGCGCCGGCGGCCCGGCGGCGTCGGTGGCGATCAACGCCGATCTGCTGATCGAGGCGAGCTTGAAGAAATAGTGTTTGGCGATAGGCTGCTGCGACCTTCAACGGAGATGTCCGCGATGCGCAGCCTGGTTCTTCCGCTCGTTCTCGCCAGCGTCTGCCAGGCAGCGCATGCCGGCGAGATATCGAGCGCCTACACCGATCTCGACTGGAAGAACGACTGCGTCACCTATGCGCAAGCCGGGGACGGCGATGGCGACTGGGCCGACCTCGCCTGTTCGGGCTATCGTGGCTATCCGGTGCTGATCGCCTATGACGATGCGCGCGAATCGCTGTTTTATGGTTTCCCGCCCGGCGGCGACATGACATCGGTCTGGGAAAGTTTCTCCGGCTTCAATTCCTCAGGCGCCAGGATCGAGTGGCGCATCGAGACCGACGGCGACAAGGCGGTGCCGTTCGCGGTCATTCACCGCCGCTCCATCAGCAATCCGGAAGACGAAAAGAAACCCACCGACGTGCTGCTTGTCTCCAAGGTCGCGCAAATGGATGCGCGCGACGGCTGCACGGTCGCACTGGTGCTGGCTACAGGAAATCCTGCCGCCAACGATCAGGCGCGCAAGCTTGCCGACGAGAAAGCACGGTCCTTCGCCTGCGGCAAGGACCGGCGCACCGTCATCGGCGAGGTGCCGGCTTTCGGGCGCGTCGACAATTGAAGGACAAGCGTTCGCCGCTCGCCGACGCGTCAAATGCTTCTGTTTTCACGCGCCCTCGTCATCACCGTTGAGGAACAGCAATGTCTCGGAGCGCGCGAATTTGCTTGTTGGGGGCTCAGCCGTAGATCTGCTTGTGGACCTGATAAAGCATTTCCGAGCGGTCGGCGCGCATGTCGGCCAGATCGCGGCTGGAGAAGCTGTCGATTTCAGCGACGAGGCGGTTGTAGTTCTTGCGCTTGGCGATGCTGCTGCGGGCGCGGGTCAAGAGGCTGTCGAGGATCATAGCGAGTTTCCTTCTGGGCCGCATTTGGCGGCCGGTTTCTTCCTCCCTTGATCGATACGGAGCATGACATAGGAATAGTGCATCGCAAAAAGAAGATGTTGCAATGCACCATTGCGCTATGTGCATAGCCGGTTAATGGCGCCTGAACGCCACCCCCGGCGCCGGCGCATTGCCCTTCCGTGATGGGAATGCCGGTTCCTGTCGTTTTGTCTTACAAATTGCGGAAATGTCATCGCCGCCGACCTTGCCATATCGATCTCCTGCTGGCTTGATCGCCGCCGGATTGCCAACGTTACCGGGAGGAAAGAATGGCCGCCGCCGACTACGAAATTCTCGATCCGCGTTTTGCGCGGCTGTTCAACGGCAATGCGCAAGTGGATAAGCTCTTCACCGGCTGCCGATGGGCGGAAGGGCCGGCCTGGTTCGCCGCCGGCCGCTATGTCGTCTGGTCCGACATCCCGAACAACCGCATGATGCGTTACGACGAGACCGACGGCAGCGTCAGCGTGTTTCGGCAGCCATGCGGCAATTCCAACGGCAACACCGTCGACCGGCAGGGCCGGCTGGTGACCTGCGAGCATTCGGGGCGCCGCGTGAGCCGCACCGAGTTCGACGGTTCGGTCACCACCATCGCCGCCAAATGGAAGGGCAAGCGGCTGAATTCGCCCAATGACGTGGTGGTCAAGTCGGACGGCTCGATCTGGTTCACCGATCCAACCTACGGCATCGACACCGATTACGAGGGCGACAGGGCCGAGAGCGAGATCGGCGCCTGCCATGTCTACCGGGTCGATCCCGGTACCGGCGATGTCGAGGCTGTCATCACCGACATGGTCAGGCCGAACGGGCTGGCTTTCTCGCTCGACGAGAGCAAGCTCTATGTCGTCGACACCGGCCGCACGCATGGCGCGCAGAACCCGGCGCATATGCGGGTATTCAATGTCGGCGAGGGCGGCAAGAAGGTCTCGGGTGAAAAAGTCTTCGCCGACTGCACCGCAGGCCTGTTCGACGGCTTCAGGCTCGATGATGCCGGGCGCATCTGGACCAGCGCCGCCGATGGCATCCATTGCTACGATCCGGACGGAACGCTGATCGGCAAGGTCAAGGTGCCCGAGGTGACGGCCAATTGCGTGTTCGGCGGCGCCAAGCTGAACTGTCTCTACATCGCCGGCACCACTTCGCTCTACATGGTCCGGCTGATGGTGAACGGCGCCAAGACCTACTGAGCTGAATTAAAGGGGAGGACGTCATGCCATTCGTCAACATCCGCATCGTCAAGGAAGTGATCGCCGCCGATCCGGCCGGCAAGAAAGCCGACATCGCCAAAAAAGTCACGGCGGCGATCATGGACGCCACCGGGCTCGGCAATGACGATGTCTGGGTGGTCTTCGAGGAGGTCAACGCCCGCGACTGGTATGTCGGCAAGACCGATGTCGAGACGCTGAGAAAAGGGTAGGCGCTAACGCGCGCGAATGAAATCCGCGAAAGCGGACAACGCATCGCGCATTGCCAACGCGTTCGCCTGCTCCCCCAGGACGGCCTCCACCTCAGCTGGCTTCTTGCCGAGCAGCCCGATCTCCAGCCCGCCGTCATGAAGCGCGAAGGACATGGTGCGCATGATCTCCGCCAATGCGGCGCGGGCATAGAGCGAGCGCGGCGAGGCGTGCACCAGCATGGCCGGCTTGTCGACGGCGGCATCGCGCGAGACCAGCCAGTCGAGCGCATTCTTCAGGCCGCCCGGCACGCCATGCGCATATTCCGGGCATGAGATGATGACGCCGTCGGCGGCGGCGACGGCATCGATCAGCCTGGACGCTTCGGACGGCGTCCGCTCACCCTCGTCGTCGGGGTTGAAGATCGGCAGCAGGCCGAGTCCTTCATGGATGGCGACGCGGCAGCCCTCTGGCGCGTTCCACGCCAGTGCCGCGACCAGGCCCGAATTGGTGGAGGCCGCCCGCAGGCTGCCGGAAATGGCAAGGAGGTTCAGCAAGGCGACGCTCGGACGAATCTTCCGCGCAGGCTACCACATCGTCTGCTTGTATTCGTCGTCCAGCCAGCGGTCGGTCGCCTCGGCCGAATCGGCGAGCGCCAGCTGGTCGCGCAGGATCTGGCCGAGCGTCGGCAGCGTGGCGCGATCGTGCCAGCTCTCCGGCTTCCAAAGCTCGGAGCGCATGAAGGCCTTGGCGCAATGCATGTAGGCGGCCTTGACGGCGACCACGACGACGCTCTGCGGCTCCTTGCCGTCGACGGCCAGCCGTTCGCGCAAACCCCCGTCGACGGTGATGCGGGCGTCGCCGTTGACGCGCAGCGTCTCGTTCATGCCGGGAATGAGGAACAGCAGCCCGACCGACGGGTTGAGCAGGATGTTCTCCAGCGTATCCAGCCGGTTGTTGCCGGGCCGGTCGGGGATGGCGATGGTCCTGTCGTCAAGCACGGCGGCGAATCCTGGCTTGTCGCCTTTGGGCGTCACATCGGCATTGCCTTCGCCGTCGGAGGAGCCGATCAGCACGAAGGGGCTCTTGCCGATGAAGGAGCGGCAATGGCCGTCCAGCGCCTTCAATTCCTTGCGGATCGAACCATCCGTCGGACGCGGCGTCTTGTAGATCGTCCGCAGCTCTTCGTGCGTGGTAACGAATTCCATGGCACTCCCCCCAATTTGCAGGCCTTACTTGCCGGCCTTCTCTTCGCCGCCGGTCTTGTCGTCCAGCGAATGGCGCAGGATCAGCGGCATCTGGCTGAAGGTGAACAGAAGCGTGATCGGCATGATGCCCCAGACCTTGAAGGTAACCCAGGCATCGGTCGAAAAATTCCGCCACACCACCTCGTTGACGAGGGCCAGGAACAGGAAGAACAGACCCCAGCGGAAGGTGAGTTTTCTCCAGCCCTCGGCATCGAGCCTGAAGGCGGAATCGAAGACGTAGCCAAGCAGAGATCTGCCGAAGAACAACCCTCCGAGCAGCACGCCGCCGAACAGCGTGTTGACGATGGTCGGCTTCATCTTGATGAAGATGTCGTCCTGCAGGTAGAGCGTCAACGCGCCGAAGATGAAGACGACGACGCCCGACACCATCGGCATGATCGGCAGGGTGCGGGTGAGTAGCCACGACGCGACCAGCGCGATCGCGGTGGCGGCCATGAACAGGCCGGTGGCGACGAAGATCGGGCCGCCGAATTCAGCCAGCGCCGGGAATTTCTGCGTCAGCCATTCGCCTCGCGCATTGGCGAAAAAGAACACCAGCAGCGGCCCTAGCTCGAGAACGAGCTTGAGCAGCGGGTTGACGCCTTCCTTCTTCTCTTTCTGCGGGTCGGACGGATCGCGTTCGAGAATGGGTGGGTTCATATCTTCCTTCTTACGCACGATCCGGTTGAAGCAACTTCCGGGATCATGCCGTTACGCAACGCCAGCGATCGCCCTGGCGAATTCGCTTGCCGAGAACGGTTCGAGGTCGTCGACCTGTTCGCCGACGCCGATGAAATAGACCGGCAATCTGTGTTTTGCCGCGATCGCCACCAGAATACCGCCACGCGCCGTGCCGTCCAGCTTGGTCATCACCAGGCCGTTGACGCCGGCGATGTTGCGGAAGATCTCCACCTGGTTGAGCGCGTTCTGGCCGGTGGTGGCGTCGACCGTCTGCAGCACGGTGTGCGGCGCTTCCGGATCGAGCTTGCCCAGCACGCGCACGATCTTCTCGAGCTCCGCCATCAGCTCGGCCTTGTTTTGCAATCGGCCGGCGGTGTCGATGATCAGCACGTCGGAACCCGCTTCCTTCGCCTTCTCGAAGGCATCGTAGGCGAGGCCGGCGGCATCGGCGCCGAGCTTGGAGGCGATGACCGGCGATTTCGTCCGCTCGCCCCAGATCTTGAGCTGCTCGATAGCGGCGGCGCGGAACGTGTCGCCGGCGGCCAGCATCACCGACAGGCCGCCATCGGTCAGTTTGGCCGCCAGCTTGCCGATGGTCGTGGTCTTGCCGGTGCCGTTGACGCCGACCACCAGGATGACATGCGGTTTGTGGCTGAGGTCGAGTTCCAGCGGCAGGGCGACGGGGGTCAGCACCTTCTCGACCTCCTGCGCCATCACGGTGCGGACCTCGGCGTCGGAGACATCCTTGCCGTATCGGCTGGCGGCCAGCGAATCGGTGACGCGCAAGGCGGTCTCCAGCCCGAGATCGGCGCGGATCAGCACGTCCTCCAGGTCCTGCAGCGTGTCGTCGTCGAGCTTGCGCTTGGTGAAGACGCCAGCAATGTTGCCCGACAATTCGCGCGAGGAACGGGCAAGCCCGTCCCGCATGCGCTGGAACCAGGAGCGCCGCGGCGCCGGCTCCGGCGCCTTCTGCGGCTCGGCCTTCTGCTCCACTTTTCTGGCGACCGTCACCTTGACGGGAGCGGGCGTGGGCTTCGGCGGCGCGGGAACTGCCTCAGGTTCCGGCGCGATCTCGGCGCGCACAGGCTGCGGCTCGATCGGCGCAGGCTGGCGAATTGGCGGCGAGATTTCGGCGGCGGTTTCGGCACTGGGTGCCAGGTTCTCGACAGGCTGGCGCCCCTCACCCTTACCCTCTCCCCATGAAGGACGGAGAGAGGGAGGCGTTGGCGATGGAACTTCTTCCTTCTCCCCGTCACTATACGGGGAGAAGGCGCCGGCAGGCGGATGAGGGGGGGCGCCGGCCTGTGACGGCTGCGCCGAAGACGGTGTCGTAGGAATCTCGATTGGCGCCGGTGTCTCGACCGGAACTTCGGCGGGCGTCGGTACTTCGGCGGGTGCCGGTTCCGGCAGCTGCTCCGGGCGCGACGGGACAATTTCCGGCTCGGCGGGCGCTGGCGGCGGTACCTCCTGCGGCCGCGGTTCGGGCGCAGGCTCCGGAATGGCCGGAGGTGTCGGAACTTCCTCAGGTGCCGGCGGCTCCGGGCGCTCGGGCGTCGGTGCCGGTTCCTCCTCCGGCCGCGGCTCCGGCAGCGGTTCCGGCTCGGGCGGAACAGTCGGCTCCGGCACCGGCGGAATGGCCGGGGCAGGCTCGGGTGTCGGCTCCTCGGGCGGCGCGGGCTCGACGGGAGGCTGAGCCTGGGTCTCCTCCCGCTTCAGGAATTCCGGAACGGCCTGCTCGGCCGCCGGCTTCAGCGTGTCGAGCTGATCCCATTTGATCGGCGGCAGCGGGGCGGTCTCGTCGACGCGCTCCTCGACGACCTCCTTCTTGCCGAACGAAAATATCTTCTTGAAGAACCCGGCCATCTCTTGCGTTTCTCAGGCGGCGCGGGCGGCAAGCGGGGCCGCGATCAGCCGGGCGCCGTCATGACCGGTGACTGTTGCTTCGACGATCTCGCCCGGCGCGCCGGTGGCGAGCGCGGCGGGCGTAAACCCTTCGGTGCGGCCGAGCCCATCGCGCTCGATCAGGATCGACTGGCGCGTTCCGGAGAGCGACGACAGATGGCGGCGATATGCCGTCTCGCCGGCGGCGCGCAGGCGGGCTGCCCGCTGCTTGATCACTTCGCGGCGGACCTGCGGCATGCGCGCGGCGGGTGTGCCTTCGCGCGGCGAAAACGGAAAGACGTGCAGGTGGGTCAGCCCGCATTCCTCGACGATCTTTGCCGAATTTTCGAACATCGCCTCCGTCTCGGTCGGGAAGCCGGCGATGATGTCGGCGCCGAAGACGACGTCGGGGCGCAGCTTGCGCACGTCTTCGCAGAAGCGGATCGACTGATCGCGCAGATGCCGACGCTTCATGCGCTTCAAAATCATGTCGTCGCCCGATTGCAGCGACAGATGCAGATGCGGCATCAGCCGCGGCTCGGTGGCGATGGCGTCGAGCAAATCGTCGTCGGCCTCGATGGAATCGATGGAGGAGAGGCGCAGGCGCTTCACGTCCGGCACCTGGCGCAGGATCGTCTTCACCAGCCTGCCGAGTTTCGGCGCACCCGGCAGGTCGGCGCCGAAACTGGTCATGTCGACGCCGGTCAGCACGATCTCGGCATAGCCGTTGCCGGTGAGCCGCTTGACCTGTTCGACCACGGCGCCCATCGGCACCGAGCGTGAATTGCCGCGGCCATAGGGGATGATGCAGAAGGTGCAGCGGTGGTCGCAGCCATTCTGCACCTGCACGAAGGCGCGTGCCCTGCCCTCGATGGCATCGACCATATGGCCGGCGGTCTCGCGTACGGAGAAGATGTCGTTGACGCGCGCCTTCTCGCTGTCGTTGACGCCGAAATCCGGCAGCGCGCGATAGGAATTGGCCTTCAGCTTCTCCTCATTGCCAAGGACGAGATCGACCTCGTCCATGGCCGCGAAATTCTGCGGCTCGGTCTGCGCCGCGCAGCCGGTGACGATGATGCGAGCTTCGGGGTTGTCGCGGCGCGCCTTGCGGATCGCCTGTTTGGCCTGGCGGACCGCTTCGCCGGTGACGGCGCAGGTGTTGAAGATGACGGCGCCGCCAGCCAGCCCACCGAGGCCCGCAGTTTCGGCCTCGCGCCGCATCACCTCGGATTCATAAGTGTTCAGCCGGCAGCCGAAGGTCACCAGTTCGATGCGATTGGGGCCCTTCCCCACATCGCCATCCTTGAAAGGAGCGGGCATCAGGCCGCGCTTTCGGTGTCGCGCGCCCAGGCGCCGCTCGAGGGATCGAAGCTGCCGGAAAACTCCCATTCGGCCGCACCGGTCAGGATGACATGGTCGTTTTCAAGCCATTCGACGTGCAGCGAGCCGCCGCCGGGGGTCAGTAGATTGACGCTGCGCCCGGTGCGCCGGGTGCGGGCCGCAGCCACGACGGCGGCGCAGGATGCCGTGCCGCAAGCCTTGGTCAGGCCGGCGCCGCGTTCCCAGGTGCGGATGATCATGCTGTCGGGCGAGGTCACCTGCGCGATGGTGATGTTGGCGCGCTCGGGGAAGATCGGATGGCTTTCGAGCAGCGGTCCGAAGCGGTCGAGTTCGTAGGACCAGACGTCGCGGTCGACCCAGAAGATGGCATGCGGATTGCCCATGGAGACGACCGAGGGCGAATGCAGCACCGGGGCGTCGATCGGGCCGACCTGCAATTCGATCATGCGGGTATCGCGAAACTCCTCAGCGAGCGGAATGTCCCGCCAGCCGAAGCGCGGCGTGCCCATGTCGACCGAGATCGAGCCGTCGGCATGTTCCTGCGCGTTGAGGATTCCGGCGACGGTCTCGAAGGTGAATGTCTTTTGTCCGGTCTCGGCCGCCAGCGCCTGGACGACGCAGCGCATGCCGTTGCCGCAGGCCTGCGCGCCCGAGCCGTCCGAATTCAATATGTCGATGAAATAGGCCGTACCCGGCGTCCGCGCCTCATGGATCGCCATGATCTGGTCGAACCGCGTCGAGGCATCGGCGTTGAGCGCGACCGCAGCTGTCGGCGTCACCCGGTCGGCACGGCCGCGCATGTCGGCAACGATGATCTCGTTGCCGATGCCGTTCATCTTGGCGAAAGGGGCGGTGCCTGCCATTTCTTCCGGTCATTCCGTACTGTTTGCCGCTATATGGCGGAAAAGGGCGGGAATTACCAGTGCATCGCGCCTTCAGGTGACGGCGAAGACGCCGAGCACGATCAGCAGGAATATGATCAGCACGATACCGATCAGGATGCGCGCGCCGGTGGCGGCCGCACCTGCTAATGCCGGCATGCCGAGCAGGCTCGCAGCGGCGGCGATAATCAGGAGAATGATGATCCATTTAAGCATGGAAATGCCTCGCAAAGCGATAGAAATCGAAGCCCCTTCAACAAACGCGCCGGTGGCGCTCGGGTTCCGCCGGCCGCGGCCGGCCCCGGTCAAAGCGCCGCTTCCTGCGGCACGTCCCAGACCTCACCTGGCCGCAAGGCGCGAAAACGTTCGCGCGGCAGGCCCTCGGCCTCCAGCGCCTCGTCGAGCTTGCGTGCCGGCTCGTCGATCGGTTCGTCGGTGAGCTGGAACGTGCCCCAATGGCAGCCGGCCGCATAGGCGGCGTTGCACAATGTCATGCCTTGCACCGCCTCCTCCGGGTTTTGATGCTGCGAGGCCATGAACCAGCGCGGCTCATAGGCGCCGATCGGCAGGATGGCGAAGCGGAAGCCGCCGTGCTTGTGAGCCATGAGCCGGTAGTTGATGCCGTCATGGAAGCCGGTATCGCCCGCGAAATAGATCCGGCCGGCCGGCGTCTCGATGACGAAGCCGGCCCATAGCGCCATGCGCCGGTCGCGTGTGCCGCGCGCCGACCAGTGATGCGCCGGCTCGACATGGACGGCCACGCCATCGCCGATGTCGACCCTGTCGCCCCAGTCATGCGCCGAGAGCCGCATGCCGGGAACCGCCCCGCCAATCAGGACGTCATTGCCGAACGGGGTCACCACCAGCGGGTCGTGCCTGGCCTTGAGCTGCTTCAGCGTCGCGATGTCGAGATGGTCGTAGTGATTGTGGCTGACCAGCACGAGATCGATCGGCGGCAGGTCGGCCAGGGCGATGCCCGGCGCGTTGACGCGTTTCGGCCCGACGAAGGAGAACGGCGAGGCCCGCAGCGACCATACCGGATCGGTGAGGATGTTCAGGCCCGCGGTCTGGACCAGCAGCGTGGAATGACCGACCATGGTCACGGTCAGGCCGGCGCCCTCGACACGTGCAGGCGGCTTTGCCTGCGGAAAGGGGCTCGGATTGGTGGCCGGCCATTTCGAGCGTTGGCCATTGAACTGCCATTTCAGCAGATCGGCGAAACGCGCCGGCGGCTGGCCGCCGGGATTGAAGAACAAGGTTCCGTCGAAATGATCGCTGGGCGGGCCGTTATAGTAGCGATTGGCGGCTTTCGGTCTCGCAGCCAATTTGCGGCTCCAGCGAATTTCGTCTTGACAGACATAGCCCTTGTGCCGGCTGGCGCAAGCGTTTGCCGGCCGAATGCCAACGGCCCGGGCGGCCGGCTTGAGTAGGATCGGATTGGGGAGGACGATGCCATGGCGATGAAGCGGACCAGGACACCATGGATGAAGGCCGGGGATTTCGGCCGCTCGCTGGCGCGCGGCATCGGCGTCAACCTGCTGGTGAGCGACATGGCGGCCATGGAAGCCTTCTGCCGCGACGTGCTCGGCGCCGATATCATCTATGCCGACGAGGATTTCGCGGCGATCGAGCTGCTGGGCTCGGTGTTCATGCTGCACGCCGACCATTCCTATCTCGACAATGCCATGACAGGGACGATCGCCGGCGCCGAGACACGCGGCGCCGGCATCGAACTGCGCCTTTACGGCGCCAATCCGGATGCGGTCGAGGCCGCCGCGCGCGATCACGGCCACATCGTGCTGGCCGGAGCGATCGACAAGCCGCACGGCCTGCGCGAGAGCTATGTCGTCGGACCGGACGGCTATATATTCGTGCCGAGCGCTCCGCTGGCCGGATGATAGCGACAAATTTGCAACAATTCTTGGCGCAAACCCTATTTTAACCATATCGGGTTGAAATTTCGCCACCTTCTCCATCTTGGTGGAGGGCGACATTGTGCGGACGGCAGCCCCGCCGGATCCGACGGAGGTTGAAATGACTTTTTCGAAAACAGCCCTGGTGGCCGTATCGCTGGCGGCGCTCGTTGCGAGCGGCTGCTCAACCTCACGGTTTTCCTCGATGGACGACCAGCAGCCGGCGCCGCTGCAGCCGGCGCCGTCCGGTCAGGTGACGGCCAACCAGTTGCCGCCCCCGGCCTCCCCCGGCACCACGGATCCTTCGCAATTCCCGACCGCCCCGCAGAACAGCCAGGTCGCCTCCTTGCCGCCGGACGGTTCGGCGCCGGCGGGTGCGCCGGACCTGACCGCGGCCAGTGTCGCCGGCGTATGGAACGCCAGCGTTTCCGGCCAGAGCTGCAAGGTGGCGACGCCGCAGACCAAATTCGGCGCCGGTTTCCGCGCCGGACCGCTGCATTGCCCGGCGCCGATCGACGGCATCAAGTCATGGAACGTCGCCGGCAAGCAGTTGACGCTTTACGATGAGAATGGCGGCACGCTGGCACGGCTCTATTCCTCGGGCGGCTCGAAATTCGACGGCCAGACTTCCAATGGCCTGCCGATCTCGCTTACAAGGTAAGCCAATCCCTCGACAACGACGTGACCTATGCATCTGCGTGACGGCCTCCAGACCCATGTGACCGTCAGGCAGCGTTACGACCATCTGGTCGACACCGGTGCCATCGAGCGCGATCCGGCGCAGGAGCGGATCGTCACCGCTCTCGACCGGCTGGTATCAGAGATTTCGGTGAAGCGGCTGGCGCACAAATCGAGCGCGCTTGGCTGGCTCTTCGCCCGAAGGCGCGAGACGCACGAGGCGGTCAAGGGCCTCTACATCCATGGCGGCGTCGGCCGCGGCAAGACCATGTTGATGGACTTGTTCTTCGAGCTGCTGCCGGTGCGGCGCAAGCGCCGCGTGCATTTCAACGACTTCATGGCCGAGGTGCAGGACCGCATCCAGAAGCACCGGCAGGAGCGCAAGGACGGCACGGTGAGGGAAGACGATCCGATTCCGCCGGTGGCGCGGGCGCTTGCCGAACAGGCCTGGGTACTGTGTTTCGACGAGTTCTCGGTCACCGACATCGCCGATGCGATGATCCTGTCCCGGCTGTTTTCGGCGCTGTTCGCCAGCGGCGTGGTGCTGGTGGCGACGTCGAACGTAGCGCCGGAGAACCTCTATCGCGACGGGCTGAACCGTCAGCTTTTCCTGCCCTTCATCGGCATATTGGAACGGCATGCGCAGGTGCTCTCGCTCGATGCCGACAAGGACTATCGGCTGGAGAAGCTTGCCCGTACGCCAGTCTATGTGACGCCCGCCGATGCGGCGGCCGATGAGGCGCTGGACGCGGCTTGGCAAACGATGACGCGCGGCGCGCCGACGGCCGAGGCGTCGCTTGCCGTCAAGGGCCGGCAGCTGGCCGTTCCGCGCGCCGCCGGCGACGCGGCGCGTTTTTCCTTCGCCGATCTGTGCGAGAAGCCGCTCGGCGCGCGCGACTATTTGGCCCTTGCCGACCGCTTCTCGACCATCTTTGTCGACCGCATTCCGGTGCTGGGTGAAGGCCGGCGCAACGAGGCCAAGCGCTTCATCCTGCTGGTCGACACGCTCTACGACCATCACGTCAGGCTGGTGGTAAGCGCGGAAGCGCCGCCGCAGCAACTCTATGTGGCCAAGCGCGGCGTCGAGGTGTTCGAGTTCGAACGCACGGCTTCGCGGCTGATCGAGATGCAGAGCCGCGACTGGCTGGAGGATTGGGCGGAGCGGCGGAAGGCGAAGGCGACGCCGACCGAAGCGCAGGCGCAAGCCTAGAACCAGCCGACGGGGGGCCTTCAAAGGCTGATCCGTACGGCTCCTGCTATGAGAGCCCTACAAGTCGTATACATACATCACAAAATCTTCCGCTGGACCGTGCGGTTCCTTCCGCGACTCGTAAAGCGCGCGGGCGGCACGGTTGTCCGGCTCGGTGCCGACCCAGGCTTCTTCGCAGCCATTCTCCCTGCCGATCGCAAACATCGCGTCGAGCATCTTTCGCGCGATGCCCTGGCGCTGGAAGGCCGGCGATACGCCGAGTTCATCGATGTAGAGCTCCGTCATTTTGTCGGGATGACGGTGGATGACCGCGGCGCATTGACCGACGGTCACGCCGTCGGCGAGCGCCACGACCATGAAATGGCCGGGCTCCCTGAGATAGGCTGCCAATCGATCCGGCCTGACCGGTTCGTCGAACACATCGTCGGCGACCCGCATCACAAGGGCGTCATCGCCGGCTTCAAGTCTTACGATCTCCGTCTTCATCGTGTAAATTCTCTTCAGTCGAGTTCAAAACTTTTACGTTTACGTAAATCCCGGTTACTCTAACCGATTGAAAACGCTCGCTCCAAAATAATCGTTTGAATTTAGGCGGCGCCGGGGCTATTGGGTGCGGCGAAATCTCGCGGGATCCCCGCAGCATTCCGGTCTCTTCCTCGACGCCGTCATCAGATCGTCAGCGATTTGAGCGACATCACGAACAAAGGGAAACTATCCTGACATGGCACGCAACAAGATAGCGCTTATCGGCTCTGGCATGATCGGCGGCACGCTCGCTCACATGATCGGCCTCAAGGACCTCGGCGACGTGGTTCTGTTCGATATTGCCGAAGGCATCCCGCAGGGCAAGGGGCTCGATATTGCGCAATCGTCGCCGGTCGACGGGTTCGATTCCAGGCTGACCGGCGTCAACGACTATGCCGGGATCGAAGGGGCGGACGTCTGCATCGTCACCGCCGGCGTGCCGCGCAAGCCGGGCATGAGCCGCGACGATCTGCTCGGCATCAACCTCAAGGTCATGGAACAGGTCGGCGCCGGCCTGAAGAAGTACGCGCCGAAGGCCTTCGTCATCTGCATCACCAATCCGCTGGATGCGATGGTCTGGGCGCTGCAGAAGTTTTCCGGCCTGCCCAACACCCATGTCGTGGGCATGGCCGGCGTGCTTGACAGCGCTCGCTTCCGCTATTTCCTGGCCGAGGAGTTCAAGGTCTCGGTCGAGGACGTCACCGCCTTCGTGCTCGGCGGCCATGGCGATTCCATGGTGCCGATGATCCGCTATTCGACGGTTGCAGGCATTCCTCTGCCCGATCTCGTCAAGATGGGCTGGACCTCGAAGGAGAAGCTCGACCAAATCGTGCAGCGCACCCGCGACGGCGGCGCCGAGATCGTCGGCCTGTTGAAGACCGGCTCGGCCTATTATGCGCCGGCCGCATCGGCGATCTCGATGGCCGAAGCCTATCTCAAGGACAAGAAGCGTGTGCTGCCTTGCGCGGCCCATCTTTCCGGCCAGTATGGCGTGAAGAACACCTATGTCGGCGTTCCCGTGGTGATCGGCGCCGGTGGCGTCGAGCGCGTCATCGAGATCGAGCTTTCCAAGCCAGAGCAGAAGATGTTCGATAGCTCGGTAGCGGCGGTGCAGGGCCTGACCGAGGCCTGCGTCAAGATCGCGCCGCAACTCGCCTCGAAGTGAACCCCAGCAGCTGATCCGGAGACGATCCAGATGAACATCCATGAATATCAGGGCAAGGCGCTGCTGAAGGGCTTTGGCGCGCCGGTGGCCCAAGGCGTGCCGGTGTTCAAGGCGGATGAGGCGGAAGCCGCCGCCAAGGCGCTGCCCGGCCCGCTCTATGTGGTGAAGAGCCAGATCCATGCCGGCGGCCGCGGCAAGGGCAAGTTCAAGGAGCTCGGGCCCGACGCCAAGGGCGGCGTGCGGCTGGCCAAGTCGGTCGCCGACGTCGTCGCCAACGCCAACGAGATGCTCGGCCACACGCTCGTGACCAAGCAGACCGGCCCGGCCGGCAAGCAGGTCAACCGGCTCTATATCGAGGATGGCGCCGATATCGAGCGCGAGCTCTATCTGTCTGTTCTGGTCGACCGTTCGGTCGGCCGCATCGCCTTCGTCGTCTCGACCGAAGGCGGCATGGACATCGAGGCGGTCGCCCACGACACGCCGGAAAAGATCATCACCGTCGCCATCGATCCGGAAAAGGGCGTTACCGCGGATGACGTGAAGAAACTCAATGGCGCGCTGAAGCTCGACGGCGATGCTGCCAGGGACGGCGGCACGCTGTTCCCGATCCTCTACAAGGCCTTCGTCGAGAAGGACATGAGCCTGCTCGAGGTCAATCCCCTGATCGTCATGAAGAACGGCCGGCTGCGCGTCCTCGACGCCAAGGTGTCGTTCGACAACAACGCGCTGTTTCGCCATCCGGATGTGCTCGAGCTGCGCGACACCACCGAAGAGGACGAGAAGGAGATCGAGGCGTCGAAATACGACCTCGCCTATGTCGCGCTCGACGGCAATATCGGCTGCATGGTCAATGGCGCCGGCCTCGCCATGGCGACGATGGACATCATCAAGCTCTACGGCGCCGAGCCGGCCAACTTTCTCGATGTCGGCGGCGGCGCGTCGAAAGAAAAGGTGACGGCGGCCTTCAAGATCATCACCAGGGATCCGGCGGTCAAGGGCATCCTGATCAACATCTTCGGCGGTATCATGAAATGCGACATCATCGCCGAGGGCGTTATCGCCGCGGTCAAGGAAGTGGGCCTGAAAGTGCCGCTGGTCGTGCGCCTTGAAGGCACCAATGCCGAACTCGGCAAGAAGATCATCAACGACAGCGGCCTCAACGTCGTGTCGGCCGACGATCTTGACGACGCGGCCAAGAAGATCGTGGCGGCGGTGAAGGGCTGATCAAGTGCCTCCGCGCAAGATAAATCTCGTCGAGGCGGCGGATGCGAAGATCGCGGAGGTCTTCGATCCGCATATCGCCGGCGACGTCAATGACAGCCAGGCGAAGGTCGCCAAGTTCGGCGCGGTTTTCGACTGGCACGCCCATGACAACGAAGACGAAGCCTTCCTCGTGCTGCGCGGTCGCATCGCCATCGATTTCCGCGACGGTCCGGTCGAACTCGGCGAAGGCGACTTCATCGTCGTGCCGCGCGGCGTCGAACACCGGCCGCGTTCGCTGACACCGGAACCTGTGGTGCTGATGTTCGAACCGGCAACGACGCTCAACACCGGCAATGCCAAGAGCGCTCTCACCGTCACCGACCTGAAGCGGCTGTGAACCCATGAACGCTGCGCCTTTCTCCTCGCTCTCGGCCGATCACCAGCGCCTGCAGGCTCTGGTCGGCGCGTGGCGCGGCGAGGAAGAGGTCGCGGACACACAATGGGCCGATGGGGGCTCAGCGACTTCGGAAGTACTGGCAGAGGCACAGTTCGGCGGCCTGTTCGTAGTGCAACGCTATCGCCAGCGCCGCGACGGGACGATTTCGTTCGGCACGCACAGCGTGTTCGGCTTCGACCGGCAAAACAGCCTTGTCACCATGCATCAGTTCGATTCGATGGGCTTTGTGCCGGCCTCGCCGGCCTCCGGCACGTGGGAGGGCAACACACTGACGCTGTTGCGCTCGTCGCCGCGCGGGGCCGCACGCGTGACCTACGCTTTCGACGGCAGCGACAGCTATCGCATGCGACTGCAATTCCAGCCCGTCGGCAGCGACGGCTGGCAAGACATGATGAGCGGCCTTTACCGGCGCGTCCCGCCTTCCGTTTTGGGGGATGGCTGAGCGATGGAAATCCTGGGCAAAGCGGTTGAAGAAAGACACATAATCACACATATATTGGCTGTGTGTTTATGTGGAGACGAGCGATGAAGAACGTCACCCTGGCCATGGACGAGGCACTGCTTGAGAAGGCGCGAGGCCTTGCCGGACGTCGCAAGACGACGCTCAACGCCCTCATTCGTTCACTGCTTGCGCATGAAGTCGAGCAGGAAGATCGGATTGCCTGGGCCAAGGCGGGAATGAAGCGGCTTATGGACGAGGCTGCGAAACGGAGCGACAGCGCCGACACCCCCTACAAGTGGGATCGAAGGGACGCCTATGCCGACCGGGAAGATCGACTGCTTTCTCGACACGAACGTCCTGATCTACGCGGCTTCGGAGAAGAATCGTGACCCACGTCGCGCGCCAATCGCAGAAGACCTGGTATCGAGCACTGTCTTTGGCGTGTCGGGGCAAACCTTGGCCGAATTCACAGCGGTGGCGCGAGGAAAATCCCTTCTGGGGGATGATCTGCTCGACCAATGGCTGGTCCTCCTCGGCACTTGTCCGCTGGTGCCTGTCGACGAAAGCTATGTTCGCGCAGGACTGGACCTCGCCCGCCGCTACGGAATTCACTACTACGAGGCCGCGCTTCTTGCCGCAGCCGGATATCTCGGCGCGCCGATTTTCTACACCGAAGATCTCAACCACAACCAGGTTTATGGCTCGGTGCGAGCCGTCAATCCTTTCTTGTAATCGCTGAATTCAGAGGCGTTCTCACCATGTCCATTCTCGTCGACAAGAACACAAAGGTGCTCGTGCAGGGCCTGACCGGCAAGACCGGCACCTTCCACACCGAACAGGCGCTGGCCTATCACGGGACCAAGATGGTCGGCGGCATCCATCCCAAGAAGGGCGGCGAAACCTGGACCGGCGCCAAGGGCGAGAACCTGCCGATCTTCGCCACCGTCGCCGAGGGCAAGGCCAAGACCGGCGCCAACGCTTCCGTCGTCTATGTGCCGCCGGCGGGTGCTGCCGAAGCCATCATCGAGGCCATCGAGGCCGAAATCCCGCTCATCGTCTGCATCACCGAAGGCATTCCCGTCATGGACATGATCAAGGTCAAGGCGCGGCTCGACCGTTCGACGTCGCGGCTGATCGGCCCGAACTGTCCCGGCGTGCTCACCCCCGACGAATGCAAGATCGGCATCATGCCCGGGAACATCTTCCGCAAGGGTTCGGTCGGCGTTGTTTCGCGCTCGGGAACGCTTACCTATGAAGCCGTGTTCCAGACCACCAATGTCGGCCTCGGCCAGACCACCGCCGTCGGCATCGGTGGCGATCCCGTCAAAGGCACCGAATTCATCGACGTGCTCGAAATGTTCCTCGCCGACGACGAGACCAAGTCGATCATCATGATCGGCGAGATCGGCGGCTCGGCCGAGGAAGACGCCGCGCAGTTTCTCAAGGACGAGGCCAAACGCGGCCGCCGCAAGCCGATGGCGGGCTTCATCGCCGGACGCACGGCGCCGGCCGGCCGCACCATGGGCCATGCGGGCGCGGTCATCTCGGGCGGCAAGGGCGGCGCCGAGGACAAGATCGCGGCAATGGAATCGGCCGGGATAAAAGTTTCGCCATCGCCGGCCCGGCTGGGCACGACGCTGGTCGAGGCAATTAAGGGCTAGTGAGTAGTCAATAGTGAGTAGTGAAAAGGGAAGAACGGGTGAGTAGCAGCTGAACGGGAAAGTCTTAATTTTTCCTACTCCTTACTGACTACTCACTATTCCCCTCGAAAGGAGACGGAGCCAGGCTCCGCAGACAAAATGGCACGACAAGATCAGGCCAACGACCAATTTTCGCTCACCTCTTTCCTCTATGGCGGCAATGCCGATTATATCGACGCGCTCTATGCGGCGTATGAGGACGATCCAGCCTCGGTCAATCCCGAATGGCAGGAGTTCTTCGCCGGCCTGAAGGACGATGCCGGGGATGTCCGCAAGAACGCCAAGGGCGCCTCGTGGGCCAAGCCCTCCTGGCCTCTGCAGGCCAATGGCGAGCTGGTATCGGCGCTCGACGGCAATTGGGGCCTGGTCGAAAAGCACATCGAAAAGAAGGTCAAGGAGAAGGCTGCCGCCAACGGTGCCGCCCCTTCCGACGCCGACGTGCACCAGGCGACGCGCGATTCCGTGCGCGCCATCATGATGATCCGCGCCTATCGCATGCGCGGCCATCTGCACGCCAATCTCGACCCGCTCGGCATCGCCACGCTCGAGGACTATAACGAGCTGTCGCCGGAGAATTACGGCTTTACCGAAGCCGACTACGACCGGCCGATCTTCCTCGACAATGTGCTCGGGCTCGAATTCGGCACCATCCGCCAGATGCTCGACATCCTGACCCGCACCTATTGCTCGACGCTGGGCGTCGAGTTCATGCATATCTCCGATCCGGAAGAGAAAGCGTGGATCCAGGCGCGCATCGAGGGCGCCGACAAGGAGATCTCCTTCACCGCGACCGGCAAGAAGGCGATCCTACAGAAGCTGATCGAGGCCGAGGGCTTCGAGCAGTTCGCCGACGTCAAGTTCAAGGGCACCAAGCGCTTCGGCCTCGACGGCGGCGAAGCGCTGATCCCGGCGCTGGAGCAGATCGTCAAGCGCGGCGGTCAGCTCGGGCTGAAGGAGATCGTGCTCGGCATGGCGCACCGCGGCCGCCTCAACGTGCTCTCCCAGGTGATGGCCAAGCCGCATCGCGCCATCTTCCATGAATTCAAGGGCGGCTCGGCCGCACCCGACGAGGTCGAGGGCTCGGGCGACGTCAAATACCATCTTGGCGCCTCGTCGGACCGCGAGTTCGACGGCAACAAGGTGCATCTGTCGCTGACCGCCAATCCCTCGCATCTTGAAATCGTCGACCCGGTGGTGATGGGCAAGGCGCGCGCCAAGCAGGATTATCTGTTCGGCCGTGGCCGCGAGGAGATCGTGCCGCTGGAAGAGCGGGCCAAGGTGCTGCCGCTTTTGCTGCATGGCGACGCCGCCTTTGCCGGCCAGGGCGTCATTGCCGAAATCCTCGGCCTGTCCGGCCTGCGCGGCCACCGCGTTGCCGGCACGCTGCATTTCATCATCAACAACCAGATCGGCTTCACCACCAATCCGCGCTTCTCGCGCTCGTCGCCCTACCCGTCCGACGTCGCCAAGATGATCGAGGCGCCGATCTTCCACGTCAACGGCGACGATCCGGAGGCCGTGGTGCACGCCGCCAAGGTGGCGATCGAATTCCGCATGAAGTTCCACAAGCCTGTCGTGGTCGACATGTTCTGCTACCGCCGCTTCGGCCACAATGAGGGCGACGAGCCGGCCTTCACGCAGCCGATCATGTACCGCAACATCCGCAACCATAAGACAACGGTGCAGATCTATGCCGACCGGCTGATCGCCGAAGGCCACTTGACGCAGGCCGAGTTCGACAAGCTCAAGGCCGACTGGCGGGAGCATCTGGAATCCGAGTGGGAAGTCGGCCAGCATTACAAGCCCAACAAGGCCGATTGGCTGGATGGCGCCTGGTCGGGCCTGCGTACGGCCGACAACCAGGATGAACAGCGGCGCGGCAAGACCGCGGTGCCGGCCAAGACACTGAAGGAGATCGGCAAGAAGCTGACCGAGGTGCCGAAGAATTTCGAGGCGCACAAGACGATCATCCGCTTCCTCGAAAACCGCCGCCAGGCCATCGAATCCGGCGAAGGCATCGACTGGTCGACGGCCGAGGCGCTGGCTTTTGGCGCCATCCTGCTCGACGGCAACCCGATCCGCCTCTCCGGGCAGGATTCGGAGCGGGGTACCTTCTCGCAGCGCCATTCCGTGCTCTACGACCAGCGCGACGAGACCCGCTACATCCCGCTCAACAATCTGTCGGCGGCGCAGGCCGGCTATGAGGTCATCAACTCAATGCTGTCCGAAGAAGCCGTGCTCGGCTTCGAATATGGCTACAGCCTGGCCGAGCCTAAGGCGCTGACGTTGTGGGAAGCGCAGTTCGGCGACTTCGCCAACGGCGCCCAGGTGGTGTTCGACCAGTTCATATCCAGCGGAGAGCGCAAGTGGCTCCGGATGTCGGGCCTCGTCTGCCTGCTGCCGCATGGCTATGAAGGCCAGGGACCGGAACATTCGTCTGCCCGGCTCGAGCGTTTCCTGCAGCTCTGCGCCGAGGACAACATGCAAGTGGCCAACTGCACGACGCCGGCCAACTACTTCCATATATTGCGCCGGCAGTTGAAGCGCGACTTCCGCAAGCCGCTGATCCTGATGACGCCGAAGTCGCTGCTGCGCCACAAGCGGGCGGTGTCGACGCTGCCGGAAATGTCGGGCGAAAGCTCGTTCCACCGGCTGCTGTGGGACGATGCCCAGCTCTTGCCCAACCAGGCCATCAAGCTGACCAAGGATTCCAAGATCCGCCGTGTCGTGCTGTGCTCGGGCAAGGTCTATTACGACCTCTACGAGGAGCGTGAGAAGCGTGGCATCAACGACATCTATCTGCTGCGCGTCGAACAGCTCTACCCGTTCCCGGCCAAGGCGTTGATCACCGAATTGTCGCGCTTCCGCAATGCCGAAATGGTGTGGTGCCAGGAGGAACCCAAGAACATGGGCGCCTGGTCGTTCATCGACCCGTATCTGGAATGGGTGCTGGCGCATATCGACGCCAAGCACCAGCGGGTGCGCTACACCGGCCGGCCGGCATCCGCCTCGCCGGCGACCGGGCTTATGTCCAAGCATCTCGCCCAGCTCGCCGCCTTGCTCGAAGACGCGCTCGGCGAGTAGGCAGAGTTGAGCGAATAGAACAGACAGACAACAAACGGACAGGCACAATGGCTACCGAAATCCGCGTTCCCACTCTCGGCGAATCCGTCACCGAGGCAACCATCGGCAAATGGTTCAAGAAGGTGGGCGATGCCATTGCCGCCGACGAGCCGCTGGTCGAGCTCGAAACCGACAAGGTGACGGTCGAGGTTCCCTCGCCGGGCGCTGGAACCTTGGGCGAGATCGCGGCCAAGGAAGGCGAGACGGTCGGGGTCGGCGCGCTTCTGGGCTCCATTTCGGCCGGCGGCGCCGCCGCACCAGTCACCAAGCCGCAAGCCGTGGCGCAGGCATCGAGCCCCGATGCGGCGCAGACCACCAAGCAGGCCGCCGCCGAGACCGCCAAGGTCGCAGGCGACGCCGGTCCGGTCGAGCCGCGCACCATGCCGCCGGCACCGGCAGCGGCGAAACTGATCGCCGAGAACAATCTGTCGGTCGACCAGCTTTCCGGCTCCGGCAAGCGCGGCCAGGTGCTGAAGGGCGACGTGCTCGACGCCATCTCCAAGGGTGCGCCGTCGCAGCCGGCCGAGACGCCGAAGGCGGCCCCGGCCCCGGCAGCGCCGGTTGCTGCCCGTGCGCCGTCCTCAGGCGACGACGCGGCTCGCGAGGAGCGCGTGCGCATGACCAAGCTGCGCCAGACCATCGCGCGCCGGCTCAAGGAAGCGCAGTCGACCGCCGCCATGCTCACCACCTTCAACGAGGTGGACATGTCAGCGGTGATGGCGCTCAGGACCAAGTACAAGGACGTGTTCGAGAAGAAGCACGGCGTGAAGCTCGGCTTCATGGGCTTCTTCACCAAGGCCGTCACCCATGCCTTGAAGGAAATCCCCTCGGTCAACGCCGAGATCGACGCCACCGATATCATCTTCAAGAACTACGCCCATATCGGCGTCGCCGTCGGCACCGAGAAGGGTCTGGTCGTTCCGGTGGTGCGCGATGCCGACCAGATGTCTATCGCCGAGATCGAGAAGGAGATCGGCCGGCTCGGCATCGCCGCGCGCGACGGCAAGCTGTCGGTCGCCGACATGCAGGGCGGCACGTTCACGATTTCCAATGGCGGCGTCTACGGGTCGCTGATGTCCACGCCGATCCTCAACGCGCCGCAGTCGGGTATTCTGGGCATGCACAAGATCCAGGACCGGCCCGTGGTGGTCGGCGGCCAGATCGTGATCCGGCCGATGATGTATCTGGCGCTGAGCTACGATCACCGCATCGTCGACGGCAAGGAAGCGGTGACCTTCCTGGTGCGCGTCAAGGAAAGCCTGGAGGATCCGGAACGGCTGGTGCTTGATCTGTGAGGCGGTCGGATGGCGGCTCGCGGTCGGAGTAGCCAATAATGGCCCTGTTCCCTGGGCCTGCCAGACCGATAGCGCTGGCGGCCGGTATGGCATTCGCCGCTGTCCACGCTAATGCCGCATGCCCGGCCGAACTCGCCGTCTACGGCGATGCCCAGAGCGGCAGTGAGATCAATTTTACGCCGACCGGCACGTCGGCGACCGTCACCAACACGTTCCGCTTGATCCTCGACAACGATGTGGTGCTGAACGGCATCGTCCAATGGAACGAAGGTGTTTCGCGGCCGAACGGGGCGCTGATGTACAAATGCCCGGGAGGCGACGTTACCGGCACCGAGCTTGCCGCCTGCACCTTGTGGAGCGGCGTCATCTATACGTCGGATGAAAAGGGCAGCATCGGCCTGTTGCCGGCCGAAGGCGTCGAAGCACCGAAGACGCTGATCCTGCCCGATCTCGGTCCGGTGTTGCATCAATCCACCGCCCATGGCGGCAGCGGATTTTCGAAAGTGCCGTCGGATGTGTTCGCCTTGAAGGGGTGCCAGGAATGAGCGGGACGCAAAAGGTGCTGCTGGTCACCGGCGGCAGCCGCGGCATCGGCGCCGCGATCTGCCGGCTCGGGTCGAAGGCTGGCTATCGCGTAGCGGTCAACTACACCTCCCACCAGACCGCCGCCGAGGCACTGGTCGGCGAAATCAAGGCCGCAGGCGGCGAGGCCTTTGCGGTCAGGGGCGATGTCGGCGTCGAATCCGATATCGTTGCCATGTTTGAAGCCGTCGACCGCGGCTATGGCCGGCTCGATGCTTTCGTCAACAATGCCGGCATCGTCGACGTCAAGGCGCGGGTCGATGAGATGGATGTTTCACGGCTGGAGCGCATGATGCGCATCAATGTCGTGGGGTCGTTCCTCTGCGCCCGCGAAGCGGTGAAGCGGATGTCGAGCCGTCACGGTGGGTCGGGTGGATCCATCGTCAACATCTCGTCGGCTGCGGCAGTTCTGGGCTCGCCGGGCGAATATGTCGACTACGCCGCGTCCAAGGGCGCGATCGACACCTTCACCATGGGGCTCGCCCGCGAGGTGGCGCTGGAAGGCATCCGCGTCAATGCGGTGCGGCCGGGCATCATCGATACCGAAATCCATGCCTCGGGTGGACAGCCGGACCGGATAGAACGCTTCCGCGATCTTCTGCCGATGAAAAGAGCCGGCACCGCGGATGAAGTCGCGGGCGCGGTTCTCTACCTGTTGTCCGATGCCGCGTCCTATACGACCGGCGCGATCCTGAATGTCAGCGGCGGCCGCTGAGCGCCCCAAGAAAAAGGGAAACAAACATGGCTTATGACGTCGTAATCATCGGCTCGGGACCGGGCGGCTATGTCTGCGCCATCAAGGCGGCGCAGCTCGGGCTGAAGGTCGCGGTGGTCGAGAAGAACCCGACCTTCGGCGGCACCTGCCTCAACATCGGCTGCATTCCGTCCAAGGCGTTGCTGCATGCCTCCGAGATGTTCGCCGAAGCCGGCCACTCCTTCGACACACTGGGTGTCGAAGTGACACCGAAGCTCAATTTGAAGAAGATGATGGCGCACAAGGACGCCACGGTGACGGCGAACGTCAACGGCGTCGCCTTCCTGTTCAAGAAGAACAAGATCGATAGTTTTCGCGGCATCGGCACGGTGGTCGCGGCGGGCAAGGTGTCGGTGACGAGCGAGGACGGCAAGGTCGAGGAAATCGAGACGAAGAACATCGTCATCGCCACCGGCTCGGATGTCGCCGGCATTCCTGGCGTCACGGTCGACTTCGACGAAAAAGTCATCGTGTCCTCGACCGGCGCGCTGTCGCTGGACAAGGTGCCCGGCCATCTCGTCGTGGTCGGCGGCGGCGTCATCGGGCTCGAGCTCGGCTCGGTCTGGGCGCGGCTCGGCGCCAAGGTCACCGTGGTCGAATTCCTCGACACCATCCTCGGCGGTATGGACGGTGAGGTCTCCAAGCAATTCCAGCGGCTGCTCTCCAAGCAGGGCTTCGAATTCAGGCTCGGCGCCAAGGTCACCGGCGTCGCCAAGGCCAAGAAGGGCGCCAGCGTCACTTTCGAGCCTGTGAAAGGCGGCGCGGCCGAGACGATCGAGGCCGACATGGTGCTGATCGCCACCGGCCGCCGCGCTTTCGCCGACAGCCTGGGCCTGAAGGAAGCGGGCGTCGAGGTCGATGAGCGCGGCCGGGTCAAGACCGACGCGCACCTCAGGACCAACGTACCAGGCATCTATGCCATCGGCGATGTCATCGCCGGGCCGATGCTGGCGCACAAGGCCGAGGATGAGGGCGTGGCAGTGGCCGAGACCATTGCCGGCCAGGCCGGCCATATGAACTATGACGTCATTCCGAGCGTCGTCTACACCAGCCCGGAGATCGCTTCGGTCGGCAAGACCGAGGAAGAATTGAAGAAGGCCGGCATCGACTACAAGGTCGGGAAATTCCCGTTCACCGCCAATGGCCGGGCGCGCGCCATGCTGCACACCGACGGCTTCGTCAAGATCCTGGCCGACAAGGCCACCGACCGCGTGCTCGGCGTTCACATCGTCGGCTTCGGCGCCGGCGAGATGATCCACGAGGCGGCGGTGCTGATGGAATTCGGCGGCTCGTCGGAAGATCTCGCCCGCACCTGTCATGCCCATCCGACCATGTCGGAAGCAGTGAAGGAAGCGGCATTGGCGACGTTCTTCAAGCCGATCCATATTTAGAACGATCCAGGAAAACCGTGAAACGGTTTTCCCGGGCAAGCGCGTAACGCTTCCCTTGAGGGAATTGCCTCCTTGCCTGCCCCAAACAGAACGGCCCACCGGAAGGCGGGCCGTTCTTCGTTGAAAGCCGTGGCCCGATTACTGGGCCGGTGCGGGAGCTGGGGCCGGCGCAGGAGCCGGTGTCGCCGGTGCAGGGGCCGGCGCGGGTGCTGGGGCAGGGGCAGGGGCAGGAGCCGGTTCGGCGGGCTTCATCGGCTCCGCGGGCGCTGGCGCCGGGGCCGGTGTGCTTGCGGCGGGCGGTTCGGTCGCCGGATGCTCACCACTTCTTCCGAAAACATAATACGCGACAATCGCCAGAATAACGACGACCAATGCAATCAGCCAAGGGCTGCCGCCGCCACCTGATCTGGGCGTGTCGTTTGATGGATTCGCCATAAAAGTGTCCTCCGTGGATGAAAATGATCAATCAACAGCCATCAACGCGCAACCGTTGATGGGGTTTCACGCTAGGGAAGGAAAGCGCCGAAAACGCGGCGCCTGATTCCTCCGCTGCCCACGCGACTCAATCGACAGCGGTGACAGTATAGCCGGCTTTGCGGAAATCCTCGACCAGGCCCTCGGGACCGGGCAGATGCAGCGCGCCGACGGCGATGAAGGCACTGCCTTTGGCGAGGAATGGTCCGGCATGATCGACCATCGCCTTGTTGCGGCTGGTGATCATGGTCTGCTCGAACGCCGCGTAGCCTGTCGCGTCGCCCGTCTCGCCGGGCAGCACGGCGCGAAACAGCGGCCAGAACATGCCGGTCTCGCCGCGCTGGTAGAGCACGATCATGGTTTCGTTGACGTCGTTCATCTTGTCGCCGAGCTTCAGTGTGTCGACCAGTCCCTTCATGTGGAACGCCATCGGCAGCGAAGCCATGGCGCGCAGCTGGTCGGCGACGGTCTCCAGCCCTTCGACGGATTTTCCGGAGGCCTTGGCATCCTCGGCAAGCTTGACGTCGAGCACCGGCGCGCCGCCGGCCTTGCGGGCGAGCTCGCAGGCTGGAAGCGCCACCATGGCCGACAGCATCCACGGCTTCATCTTGGCGACGGTTGCCGGCGGGATGCCGCGTTCGTCGAGCGCCTTGTCGACCGCCGCGGCGTCGTCGGGCGACAGCAGCGACGACAGCGTGGTGCTGTCGGTGAACATCATCAGCTCCGGCTGCTTGAGCAGGGCCGCCATCATCTTCTGCTGGTCGAGCACTTCGGTGGTCTCGATGACGATGGTGCCGGCGCCGTCATAGGCCTTCTGCGCGGCCGGCGGCAGCGCGGTGACGCGCGGGTCGGTCATATGCATGGTGCCGAACAGGAAGGACGGCTGTTCGCCCGTCTTCTCCAGCTTCCACAGCAGGCCCTTGCCGTTCGGCGTTGCGGCGGCTTCCGCCTCGATCTTGCGGTAGGTGGACGGGTCACTTTTCTGCAACGCCGACAGCATGTCGGCGCCAGTGCAGGACGGGATTTCGGCATGCGCCTTGCCCGCCGCGAACAACAGGACGGCGAGCAGAGACAGGAAGAACAGCACATGGAACGCCAGGAGCAGCTTCAGCGAGAAGAGCGCAGCGCGGTCGGCGATGACGATGACCCGTTTCATGGTCCTTTCCTAAGCTGGAAAAACGGCAAAACGGTTAACCCGGAGAACGAAATTGTCTTCGGTTCAATCAGTTTTGACTATCGCTCGAATTACTGAACGGCTTGCGGTTGGTTGAGCCGCCCACCCCTCATCATCCCGTGGCGAAGTCCGGAAGCCTCGCGCAACCCCAATACTTCACGCCCTCGGGTGAGCCGATTCATAGATCTCCAACAGCCTCGCCGTATCGACGCCGGTGTAGATC
>NZ_VFVM01000018.1:0-78818 GCF_006442845.1 Mesorhizobium sp. B2-4-2
GCAAGGTTAGCCTGCGAGGACAAGACGTCCATCGACTGGGCGCGCGTGATGCGCGGCATGAATTCCATCGCAAAGGCGGTCACCCCGGCCTTGGCCAGTGCCGCGACGGCGGCATCGTTGCCATACGGATCCATGATGGCGATGACCGCAGCGCCTGACTTGTAGCTTTTCAGCTCCGCATCAGTCGGCCGGCGCACCTTCAGCACCACGTCGGCCTTGGCAACATCGCCGGCCTCGCCGATCGAAGCGCCCGCCTTGGCAAACTCCTCATCGGGAATGCGCGATCGCGTGCCGGCACCGGCCTCCACAACCACTTCAAGACCCAGGCCGGCCAGCCGTTTCACCGTATCGGGCGAAGCCGCGACGCGCGGCTCGTTCGCATCGAGCTCACGAGGGATGAAAACCGTCTGTCCCACCGCATGATCCTTTCGGCTGGAACCTGTTTGCGCAAAATGTCGGCCGGGGCATCCGGCGACGTCAAAGGCAATGGGGTTTCGGAAAGACTATCGCAGAATGAAGGCGCCGACGGCCATGATCAGGACGAACAGGATAGTCGCCGAGAAGAAGCCGCCCGCGAAGAAACCGAAAGCCATCGCCAGAAGTATGGCGCCGCAGAAGAGTGATCCGTATTTGGCCAGCATGAGGAAGCCCGCATAGGTGCGGTCGTGCTCGGCATAGTCCATCTTCGCGCCCAGTTCGACAGGACCGGTCGGCGTGTGCTCAGCCATAGGAATACCCCTTCGAAGACATCTTTCAGGCACATAGCGAAAAGCCGCGCCGAGAGCAATGGCGCTATTGCCGCATCGCAGCCGACAACTGCCTCAAGGGAAATTTGAAGCAAAGCGCCCCTGCGTTCGGCAGAATCGCCGAACCGCTCCGGCTGCTTGTTTTCGCGCAATCCCGGACGAAGCCGGCTGGCGCGTCAACCGCGCTGGCCGTCTTTAGCCGGCGAGGTGCGGAAACAATCCAAGCAGGCCGGCTATGATCAGGTAGAGCGCGACGATGTAGTTCAGCAGCCGTGGCATGACTAGGATCAGCACCCCGGCGATCAGCGAGATAAGCGGCGTGAGCGCGAGCTGGGAAATATGCATGTCGGGGTCCTTTTGGCAGATACGTCGAAATGAAGACGCGGAGCGTCAACGCGCCGCCGTCATCAAAACGCGGATCTGGCCGGAAAGCTCCGGAGCTTTGCAAAATCAGGGGCCTCAGGCGGCCTCACGATAATATTTCGCCGTCGGCACGATAGACAAGGGCGTCAGCCGATTGATGGCCGGATTGGCGAACATCAACCGCTGTTCCATGGGCGTCGACCTGAAGAATGGGAAACGTTCGAGCGTCAGGCGCATATTTTCGCCGGCGGGGATTTCGAACAGGGCGATCCGGGTAAGAACGCCCGGAAACTCCTTAGCCTCGGTCCTCTGCACGGCATTGAAGTAACGAGAATAAAAATTGGAATGCTCGACCTTGACCGGCGTCAGCACAGAGTTCTGGCCAAAATAGAGCGAGGCCACCATGGCAAGCCTGAGTGTCAGAAACGGCAGCACTCCGGGTGCCGGCGCGGCGTCAGGATCGGTTGCGAAGCGGGTTCCATCGATGAAGGTTTCTCCGCGGGCAAGCCGCTCGATCAGTATTTCCGGATAGGCATCAACGGAGGGCGAATTCGGGTGCTCGATGGAAATGTAATGGAAGCGGATTGTGCTCACCAATTCGCCGTAGCAATAGACACCGAATCGGTAGGAATTGGGTAGATTGTCCCAGCGATCCTCGAACATGCCGCTGGCGAGCGGGCCGCACATGCCGGAGCGCAGATAGGACTTATAGCGAAGCCGGTAAATCGCTTCCAAATCCTCGCCCCCGGTAATGAGGCGATAATCGACATGCTCAAGCAGTTGCATCATCGATCGATTCAGCACCGAATCCCCGGCTGTGCTTACCCCGCCAGACGCATTCCTTGTAGCTGTTGCAGCATCCATCGTCTGTCCTCGAATTCGACCTAGGATAGGCTATTCGAGTTGAAATGAGACACAAGCCGAAATTTAGATCTTGTTGATTTACATTCCGTTAACCTTAATGGCCGGGAGTCGCCCGAGAATATCTTACTGAGCAATCGTCCGAGCGATTGCCGCTGAGAGGACGTGGATCATGCCTCCGAATACATCTGCATACTCTGAGGAGGACCCTTTCAGCTGCATTGCGCAAAGGCAAAATCGCGGCGGAACCGTATCCCGACACTGAACGAGTTCGACATCAAAGAGCGTCTGCGATTCGCAACGCGCGGGGAATCCAATCGAGCGAAGTCGAAAATTACGGCGCTAACGGACCGTCCGTTTACCGGTGCGACGCAGGTCAGCGGCAAATGGCCAGGTGACATTCGACATCGTCTCGATACCCGACGCACTGAGCGCGGCACCGAACAGGAAGCCCTGCACGAGATCCGGTTTCACTTGCAAGGCAAGGATCTTGAGCTGCTCAAAGGTCTCGACGCCTTCGACAGTCACCGAAAGTCCAAGCGGCCGCGACAGATTGACAATGCCCTTCAGCAGCTCCAGCGAACGCTTGCTCTGGGTGACGTCCATCAGGAAGGAGCGATCGATCTTGATCTTGTCGAGCGGCAGCTTATGCAGATAGCTCAGGCTCGAATAGCCGGTACCGAAATCGTCAAGTGCGATGCGCACACCGATCTGCTTCAGCTCCTCGATATATTGACGTGTCAGCGACTTGTCATCGAGCAGCGCAGTTTCGGTGACCTCGATCTCCAGCCGGCCGGCGGCAAGGCCGGAGCTGACCAGAGCGTCGCGAACCTTCTGGATGACGTCCCGGTTGCGGAAATCCTTGGCGGAGAGATTGACCGAGACGCTGGTGTGGTCCGGCCATTTGGCGCATTCGGTGCAGGCTGCCTGCAGCACGAAGGTGCTAATCTCGGAAATGATGCCCATTTCCTCCGCCAGCGGAATGAAGATGCCGGGCGAAATCGGCCCGAGGTCGGGATGGTCCCATCGGCACAGCGCCTCGCAGCTGGCGATGCGCATCGTGCTCATCGCCACGATCGGCTGGTAGACGACGCGCAGGGCCTTGCCTTCCACCGCGCTGCGCAGATCCGCCTTCATCAGCTGGCGGTTGCGGAACGCAGCGTCCATGGCGGCCTCGAACAGCCGCCAGCCGTTCTTGCCGAGCTCCTTGGCCTTATAGAGCGCCAGGTCCGCCTTGACGATCATGGCGTCGACGTCGGTATCCCTGACCCGCGACAGCACGGCGCCGCCGCTGGCCTGGATGCGCAGCCCGTGGCCGGCGACGTCCACCTCCCCTTGCAACGCTGCAAAGATCTCGTCGATCTGAAGGGTCAGATGGCTCTCATCCTCTATGCGGTCGAAGAAAACCATGAATTCGTCGCCGCCGAAGCGGCTGACGGTGATGCCTTGTCCCGCAATGGCGGCAAGACGCTCGGCCACCGCGTAGATCAATCCATCGCCGATCGGATGCCCGAGCGTGTCGTTGACGCTCTTGAAATCGTCGAGGTCGAGCACGGCAAGGCCGCAGAGGCGGTCACGGTCGCCTGACGCCATCGCCTCGCCGATCAGTTCGTGGAAATAGGCGCGATTGGGCAGGCCGGTGAGATTGTCATAGCGCGCCATGAAGCGGATCTTGTCTTCCGCCTCGACGCGCGCCGTCACGTCCTCAAAGGTGATGACCCCGAGTTCCTGGCTGCCTTCGCGGGCGGAGAATTCGTAGTGCTGGCCATTGGCGAGCGAAACCAGGACCTTACGGTCGCGGCCCTCGCGCAATGCACGCGTCAGCTGGGCTTCGATGTAGCGGCAGTCCTTTGGGGCCAGCATGCCGCCCACGACGCCGCGCATCAACAGACCATGGATTGACCGCCCAAGCAGAGCATCGGCCGATTTGAGCGACATCAGATGCGCGGCCTCGGCATTGGCGACCGCCACCCGACCGTCCGGGCCAAGCATGACGAGGCCATGCGACATGGTATTGAGCGCGCGATCGAATCTGAGCGCGAGCTTCCTCGCTTCCTTGTGGCCGATGACGGCCGAGAAAAGCACATCGCGGACGTGGTCGGCGCTGTTGATCGTGACGAAAGTCAACGGGATGATCATCAGCCCGAGAATGACCGAAGGCACATCCATGCGCAGCAAAAGTGCAAGTGCTGCCGGACCAATGAAGGTCACGGAAAAAACCCGCACCATAATGGGAGAGCCGTAGTTCCGGCCAACAACCGTCACCAAGGTTGCGATGGCCAGCGACGTCGCGGCCAGTTCGGCAAAGGGATCGGGATAGACATAGATCGATATGAAGCACAGCGCGCCCAACGTGAGGCCCTGCACGCTGCCCTTGAGGATGTAGTTGCGCTCCCACCGATGCGCCTCCTGGACGTCGGCTATTACACCGCCTGCCTTCCGGAAGGCGCGAATGCCGAAATAGCGGTAAAGGCAGATGGACAGCAGAACAAAAGAGAAAGCCAGGAACAACGGATTGTTCGTGCGCAAGTAGATCATTAGTCCGAGGATCCAGTAGCACACGCCACCGATCACCAGCATGTGGGCGTTGTCGAACAACGACCGCACAAACTGGATATAAACATCCGCTGGGATGTTTTCGGTCTTTGTTCTGCCCATGTCGTCGGCCCAACGCTAGGCCTCGTCATCTCACATCCGCCTTAAGAAAGGCTTAGAACAGCGGTTTTGGGCGGCTTGCCGAGGGTGCGCAAAGCAGGACAGACTGGGAGAATTGGGCTTTAGGTAAACAAGGCCATCACTCGGCGGCCTGGAGTTCCGCCTTCGCTGACGTGCCGGACAGGCGCTCGAGCAGCCTTTGGCGCTCGCCGGCCGCCTTTTGAGCGCTGGCTTGCCGAACATGGCCGTAGCCGCGGATGAGTGCCGGCACGGAGACGAGGGCCGTGGCGGCCTCGATGGTGTCCGGCGCCAGCGAGTTGGCGACGCGTTGCAGGTCGGCCTCATATTGCGCCAGCAATTGCCGCTCCATGCGCCGCTCGGCGGTGTAGCCGAACAGGTCGAATGCTGTCCCGCGCAGGCCCTTCATCGCCGCCAGCATGCGGAACCCTTTCATCATCCAGGGACCGAAGCTCGATTTCCTCGGTTTGCCGTCATTGCCGCGACGGCCCAGAATCGGCGGCGCCAGGTGGAATTCGAGTTTTTCGTAACTCTGGAACTGCTTGCCGAGTTCGGCGGCGAAGGAGCCGTCGGTATAGAGCCGCGCCACCTCGTATTCGTCCTTGATCGCCATCAGCTTGAACAGGTTCCTGGCCGCCGCTTCCGTCACGGCGCTCGAACCGGGCGCGGCCTTGGCTTCGGCCGCGCGCAGGGCAGCGATCCTGCCGGCGTAGCGCTTGCCATAGGCGGCGTTCTGATAAGCGGAAAGGAAAGCGACCCGGCGAGCAATGATTTCGTCCAGCGTCTGGGCAATGGTGGCGGGTTGGCCGTCCTTGCCCGGCTGGACGAGGCCACGCACGAAATCCGGCTGATGCGCGGCGCGGCGGCCCCAGCGGAAGGCGGCGATATTCATCCCCACCGCCTCGCCGTTCAATTCGATCGCCTTTTCGACGGCTTGCGCCGACAGCGGCAGACCGCCATGCTGGAAGGCGAAGCCGAGCATGAACATGTTGGCGCCCAGCGAATTGCCGAACAGGGCGGTGGCTGTGCGGGTGGCGTCGAAGAAATGCGCCTTGTCGTCGCCGGCAGCAGTGCGGATCGCCTTCTTCAAGCGCTCGATGGGGAGCGAGAAATCGGCCGAGCGGGCAAACTCGCCCGGCATGATCTCGGCAGTGTTGGCGAGGAAGATGGTGTGGCCCTCGCGCACCGCGGCCAGCACTTTTTTGGCTCCCGAGACGACGAGATCGCAGCCGAGCACGAGATCGGCCTTGCCGGCCGAGACACGGATGGCGTGGATGTCATCGGGCGTGCGGGCGATGCGGACATGGGTGAACACCGAGCCGCCCTTCTGGGCAAGCCCGGCCATGTCGATCATGCCGCAGCCCTTGCCCTCGAGATGAGCCGCCATGCCGAGCACGGCGCCGACGGTGACGACGCCGGTGCCGCCGACGCCGTCGATGATCGCCGCCCAGCCCTGTTCCCCGAGCGGGAATTCGGCGGCTGCTGGAACGCCGTCGAGCGGATCGGTCTTGCCGGCGATGCCTTCGGCCTTGCGGATCTTGGCCCCATGCACCGTGACGAAGGACGGGCAGAAGCCATTGACGCAGGAAAAATCCTTGTTGCAGCTCGACTGGTCGATCCGGCGCTTGCGGCCGAACTCGGTCTCCACCGGCTGGATGGAGACGCAGTTCGATTGGACGCCGCAGTCGCCGCAGCCCTCGCAGACCAGTTCGTTGATGAAGACCCGCTTGTCGGGATCGGGAAAGGTTCCGCGCTTGCGACGGCGGCGCTTTTCGGCGGCACAGGTCTGGTCGTAGAGCAGGATCGAAACCCCGCTGACGCCGCGTAGCTCGCGCTGGACGAGATCGAGATCGTCGCGGTGATGGATGGTGGCTCCGGCCGGGAACTCGACCTTGCCGGCATATTTGTCAGGCTCGTCGGTGACGATGGCGATGCGCTCGATTCCTTCGGCCCGCACTTGCCTGGCGATCATGTCCACCGTCAGGCCGCCTTCATGCGGCTGGCCGCCCGTCATGGCCACCGCGTCGTTATAGAGTATCTTGTAGGTGATGTTGACGCCCGACGACAGCGCGAAGCGGATCGCCAGCGTGCCGGAGTGGTTGTAGGTGCCGTCGCCGAGATTCTGGAAAATGTGGTCGCGCTTGGAAAAGGGCGCCTGGCCGACCCACTGCGCCCCCTCGCCACCCATGGCGGTGAAGCCGACAGTATTCCTGTCCATCCACAGTGCCATGAAATGGCAGCCGATGCCGGCCGCGGCGATCGAGCCATCCGGCACCTTGGTCGAGGAATTGTGTGGGCAGCCGGAGCAGAAGAAGGGCGTGCGGGAGCCGATGTCCGACGCGTCTGCGAGCATGGCCTGGAACTGGCGCAGCTTCGCCACCCGCGCTGAAATCTCTTCCGACGGACCGATGGTTTTCACGATCCTTTCGCCAAGGGCAATGGCGATTTCGTTGGGGTCGAGCGCGCCCTTGGCCGGAAACAGCCAGTCGCCGCGCTCGTTCTTCTTGCCGACGATGACGGGCTGCGTGGCGGTGCCGTAGAGGCTCTCGCGAAGCTGCACCTCGATCAGCGAACGCTTCTCCTCGACGACGACGATGGTGTCGAGGCCGCGCGCGAACTCGGCAATGTGCTGGAAATCGAGCGGCCAGGGGCAACCGACTTTGAACAGCCGCACGCCGATGCGGCCGGCGGCCGCCTCGTCGATGCCGATATCCTCGAGCGCCTGGCGGACGTCGAGATAGCTTTTGCCGATGGTGATGATGCCGATCCTGGGATTGCGGCCGCCCGAATAGACGACGCGGTTCAGCCCGTTGGCATGGATGAAGGCCGACGCGGCGGCGCGCTTGTACTCATGCAGCCGCTCCTCCTGGCCGAGCATGTCGATCTCGTGGCGGATGTTGAGGCCGCCGGGCGGCATGTCGAACTCGGGATTAACGATGTTCAGACGCTCGATCGAGGCATCGACCGAGGCCGTCGATTCGATGTTGTCCTTGACGCATTTGATGGCCGCCCATGTACCGGCGAAGCGCGACATGGCAAAACCGTAGAGCCCGTAATCGATTATCTCCTGGACACCGGCCGGGTTGAGGATCGGCACCATGGCGTCGACGAACAGGAATTCGGTGGCATGCGCGTTGGTCGAGGATTCGGCCATGTGGTCGTCGCCCATCAAAGCGAGCGCACCGCCATGTTTCGACGAGCCGGCCAGATTGGCGTGGCGGAAGACGTCGCCGGAGCGGTCGACCCCCGGACCCTTGCCGTACCAAATCGAAAAAACGCCGTCATGGGTGCCTTCGCCCAGCAGTTCCGTCTGCTGCGATCCCCAGCAGGCGGTAGCGGCGAGTTCCTCGTTAAGGCCGGGCTGGAAGACGATGTCGGCCTGGGCGAGCTGTTTTTTTGCCTTCCACAGCTGCATGTCGAGGCCGCCCAGCGGCGAACCGCGATAGCCGGAGACGAAGCCGGCCGTGTTCAGGCCCGCGCGGCGGTCGCGCTCGCGCTGCATCAGCAGCATGCGGATGACCGCCTGGGCGCCGGACAGGAAGATGCGTTCCTTCCTCAGGTCGAACTTGTCATCGAGCGCGACGTCGTGCAGCGTCATCAGGCATTTCCTCTGCGGAGGCCGCGCGGGGGCAGGCAGCCAGCGTCGGGATCGGATGACGCATCCTTTCTCCCCTTGCAACACAGGTCAAACGAAATCGGACGTGCCAGGCAACGCGCAACGAACGATCCGCCGTCGTCTCTTGCCCGGTATGAAATCGCCCCGCGAGCAATGTCCGGCGTACGAAAATTTCGCTTGCCTTTCGGCTTGGCGGCGAGCGTCAGGTGCCCTTGGAGCAGTCGGGCTTCGGCTCGCCCGGCAGCTTGCCGTCGGGGTGGCCGACGAGATCGGGATTGGCGGTGTAGAGCTGGTCAATGACGAGCGGCCGGTCGGGCAGGATGGACTGGTCTTCGGTGGACATCAGCGTGGTGTCGATCTTCTGCAGGACCGCGCCGTCGGAACCCTTGATAGCGATGGCGATCGTATAAGGCGTGTTCTTGACGACGCAGGTCAAAGCCGGGCTCTCCAGCGTCACCTTGTCGAGCTTGGGCCAGACCTTCTGCTCGACCACCAACGGCGCGCCGCCGGCCGGATCCTGGAAGCTGGCGACCGCGACCTGGCCCTCTCCCATCGGGCGCAGGGGCCGCAGCGTCACGACATAGGTCGCCCTGGCAAGACGATAGTTGAAGACGAATATCTTGCCCGAAATCTCGAACAACTTGCCTTCACCGTCCTTGGCGGTGTCGCGGCAGGCGCCGAGCGCCATCGCCGCGATCAGCGCCATGCCGAGCAGGGCTGAACGAGAGCTAATCCTGGACATTGTTGACCTCATTGGCCGCCCTGCGGCGGCGATAGTGGCGGCTTGCCTTCTGGCGGTTGCCGCAGACCGCCATGTCGCACCACAGGCGGCTGGAATTGCGGCTGCGGTCGACGAACAGCCAGGTGCAGTTGGGGCAGATCCTGAGCCTGGCGACCGTGTCGTTGCGCAGCAGCGACAGGGCGGAAACCGCCAGTGCCGCTTCGAATGCGATCGGCGTTGCCGGATCGCCGAACGGCTTTCCGGGCGTTGCGATCTCGGTCCGGCTGCCGGCAAGACCGCCGGCGCAGGCCCCCAGCAAGCCTGAGAGATGATCGGTAGCGACGGTGCCTTTCGACACCGCGTGGCGAAACAACCGGTCCGTCGCCTCGCGGATCGCCAGCACGACAGGCGCGATTGCAGCCGGCGCGGAGACCGCCAGCCGCCTGCCGCCAAGCTCGGCGGCGCGAAAGCCGCTCGCCGCGTCCGCGAAGCGGGCGATCTCGCGCGGATCGTCAAAACGGTCGAAGGTCCTCTCGGGATCGGCACGCAGCACGACGGTGTTCGCCGTGTCGAGCGCGAGCAGGCCGCCGGTGAAGCGGTGCGGGGTCCAGGATACCGTCATGTCCGAAATCTAACCGATAAATGGCATTTGACAAGTTAGATTCGACGATGCAAGTCTGCCCTGAAGCGGGTATTGCCGCTCTCTGTCTGGAGCGTATCGTCGTCCCAAAACCGCTATGCGCTTTGGGCGACATGCCCCCGAGGATTTTCGCATGCTGTATCTGTTCCAGCAGGTCCTGAACGGGCTGCATTCAGGCGCACTCTATGCGCTGCTGGCGTTCGGCTATGTGCTGACCAACGGCATCCTGCACCGCACCAACCTGGCCTATGGCGCGCTGTTCGCCTTTTGCGGACAGACGATGATCCTGACCGCCGCCTTCGGCTATCAGGTGCTGTGGCTGACGCTGACGGCGGCGGTGGTGCTCGGCGTCGCAGCGGCTTTCCTCTACGCCGCGCTCATCAGCCGCGTCCTGTCGCGCAGCGTCTTCGAACCGCTGGCCGACCGCTCGCCCAATGCGATCGTGGTGACCACGCTTGGCATCCTGCTGGTTTTGTCGGAAGCAAGCCGCATCGCGGCCGACACGCATGATCTGTGGCTGCCGCCTATGCTGGCGCAGCCTGTCGTTTTCGCGCAGGATGCCCGCTTCAAGGCGACATTGACGCTGATCCAGCTGCTCGATTGCGCCGTGGTGCTGGCGGCGGTGGCGCTTGCGGCATGGGCCTTTGCCCATTCGAATTTCGGCCGGCGCTGGCGCGCCGTCTCCGACGATCCCAAGGCGGCCGCCATGTGCGGCGTCGATGTGCGCGCCGTGTTCCGCCACGCAGTGCTGTTCGGCGGTTTCTGCGCCGCGCTGGCCGGCGTCATGGCCGGCCTCTATTACGGCAATGTCAGTTTCGGTTCCGGCCTCGTCTACGGGCTGAAGATCCTGTTCGTGACGGCGGTCGGCGGCTATCTCTCACCGCCGCGGGCGGCCCTGGGCGCTGCCGCCTTCGGCATGGCCGAGTCGCTGTGGGCCGGCTATTTCCCGGTGGAATGGCGCGACGCATGGATGTACCTGTTCCTCGTCGCCATGCTGGTGCTGATCGGCGCTGGCCGCGACCAGACCAAGATCGCGTGATCAGCATCAGACTTTGGTTGCATGACGCCTGCCACCGATGAGCCTGTTTCGGCAACGAAACGATCTCCTTAACGCTTTGATTTTGCCCACGAACCCTGCCGGAAGCCGGTTCCGGTTTTCCGAGCCCTGCGCCGCAGCCCTGCGCTTCGTCGGCTTCCTCGTCTCACAACCGCGTTGACAGCGCCGCTCCTGTGTTGACCCGTCCTGCCACGCACGGCATACGGTTAGGCCACAGCGGCGCGGCGTAAAACAACGGGGAGCCGTCGCGCCTCGGACAAAAGGGAGGAATGCATGGCAGGGCTTCTCGCTCTATCCAGGACGATCGACCGTGTGAACGAGTTCATCGGCAAATGGATATCGTGGTTGATCCTGCTGGCAATCCTGGTGAGCGCCGCTAACGCGACCATCCGCAAGGTGTTCGACACCTCGTCGAATGCGTGGCTGGAGCTGCAATGGTACCTGTTCGGCGCCGCCTTCATGCTGGCGGCGGCCTACACGCTGAAGCAGAACGACCATATCCGCATCGACATCGTCTATGGCCTGTTCCCGCGCCGCGTGCAGCACTGGATCGACCTTTTCGGCCATGTCTTTTTCCTGATGCCGTTCGTGACGCTGATGGTGATCTATTTCGTCCCCTACGTGTCGCTTTCGTTCCGCAGCGGTGAAATGTCGAACAATTCCGGCGGGCTGATCATCTGGCCGGCAAAGGCGATCCTGCTGGTCGGCTTCTTCCTGCTAGCGCTGCAGGGCATCTCCGAGATCATCAAGAAGATCGCCATCATGCGCGGCGACATGGACGACCCGACCCCGTTCATATCGGCGCATGAGCAGGCGGAACTCGAAGCCAAGGCACTGGCCGACGAGGTGCGCTCGTGATCGAGTTCATCGCCCAGAACATGGCGCCGATCATGTTCGCCTCGCTGGTCCTCTTCCTGCTGATCGGCTATCCCGTCGCCTTCTCGCTCGCCGCCAACGGACTTTTGTTCTTTTTCATCGGCGTGCTGGTCTCACCCTATTCGGGCGGCTCGATCAATCTCGCCTGGCCGCTGCTGCATGCGTTGCCGGATAATTTCTACGGCAGCCGGGTGATGTCGAACGACACGCTGCTGGCGATCCCTTTCTTCACCTTCATGGGCATCGTGCTCGAGCGATCGGGGATGGCGGAAGACCTGCTCGATACGATCGGCCAGCTGTTCGGGCCGATCCGCGGCGGGCTTGCCTATGCCGTGATCTTCGTCGGCGCGCTGCTGGCCGCGACGACCGGCGTGGTGGCGGCATCGGTCATCGCCATGGGGCTGATCTCGCTGCCGATCATGCTGCGCTACGGCTATGACCGCCGGCTGGCGTCCGGCGTCATCGCCGCGTCCGGAACGCTCGCCCAGATCATCCCGCCGTCGCTGGTGCTGATCGTGCTCGCCGACCAGCTCGGCCGCTCGGTCGGCGACATGTATGCGGGCGCGCTGATCCCCGGCATCGTGCTGACCAGCCTCTACATGCTCTACATCCTGATCATGACGATCGTCCGGCCGAATTCGATGCCGGCGCTGCCGCTGGAAGCACGCACGCTCGGCCATGGCGTCGTGTCGCTGCTGGTCGCGTTGCTGGCGACGGTGGCGATCTCCTACGCGGCCTACCGCTATCTCGCACCGACCCATGGCGACAATGCCGACATCCTCGGCGCCAGCATCGGCGTGGCCGTGATCTATATCGTTGCGATCGCCGATCAGCGCCTGAAAATCAACATGATGTCGCGGCTGGCGCAGCAGGTCGTGATCGTGCTGATCCCGCCATTGGCGTTGATCTTCCTGGTGCTGGGCACCATTTTCCTTGGCATCGCCACTCCAACCGAGGGCGGAGCCATGGGCGCTGTCGGCGCGCTTGCGATGGCGGCGATCAAAGGCCGGCTGTCGCTCGATGTGGTCAAGCAGGCGCTCGCTTCGACGACAAGGCTGTCGTCCTTCGTGCTGTTCATCCTGATCGGCGCGCGCGTCTTCTCCCTCACCTTCTACGGCGTCAACGGCCACATCTGGGTCGAGCATCTCTTGACCTCGCTGCCGGGCGGCGAGGTCGGCTTCCTGATCGGCGTCAACATCCTGGTCTTCGTGCTTGCCTTCTTTCTCGATTTCTTCGAACTGGCCTTCATCATCGTGCCGCTGCTGGCACCGGCCGCCGACAAGCTCGGCATCGACCTGATCTGGTTCGGTGTGCTTCTGGGCGTCAACATGCAGACCAGCTTCATGCATCCACCCTTCGGCTTCGCGCTGTTCTACCTGCGCTCGGTCGCCGCCCGGGTGCCCTATCTCGACCGCTTGACCGGCAAGCAGATCGCGCCGGTGACCACGGGCCAGATCTATTGGGGCGCCGTGCCGTTCGTCTGCATCCAGGTGATCATGATCGGGCTCACCATCGCCTTCCCGCAAATGGTGATGCACTACAAGGGCACAGCGGTCGATTCCGGCACGATCGACTATACGGTGCCGGAGGTGCCGGGACTGACGCCGCTCGGCACGCCGCCGGCCGGTACCGGAACCGCACCCGCCACTGGCGCCGCGCCGCCCGCCGCGCCTGCCGCACCCGACCTGTCGCAACCGCCGAACTTCGGCGACACGGCGCCCGCCAAACCGGCGGCACCACAGCCGGATCTGTCGCAGCCGCCGAACTTCAACTGATGCCGGAGGTCGCAAAATCATGAAAGCGGTACGGCTGGAAGCGGTTGGCAGCATCACGCTGCGCGAGGTCGCCAAGCCGGTTCCCGGGCCTGACGATCTGCTGGTGCGCATCGAGTCCTGCGGCGTCTGCGGCACGGACCGGCATCTCTTCCACGGCGAGTTTCCCTGCCGGCCGCCGGTAACACCCGGCCATGAGTTCTCCGGCATCGTCGAGGCAATGGGACATTCGGTGAGCGGCTTCTCGCTCGGCGACCGCGTCACCGGCGACCCCAACATCGCCTGCGGACGCTGCCGCCATTGCCATGCCGGCCGCATCAATTTGTGCAGCAATCTCAATGCCATCGGCATCCATCGCGACGGCGGCTTCGCCGACTACGTCGTGTTGCCGCAGAAACAGGCCTTCATCCTGCCCGCGGACTTGAAGCCGACGCACGGCGCCTTCTGCGAGCCTCTCGGCTGCTGCCTGCATGGCGTGGATCTGGCCGAGATCAAGCCCGGCTCCTCGGTCGCCATACTTGGCGGCGGCGTGATCGGCCTGCTCACAGTGCAACTGGCAAGGCTTGCAGGGGCGACGACCATCATCCTGTCGACGCGACAGGCCTCACGGCGCGCACTGGCCGAGGAGCTCGGCGCGACGGCAACGGTCGACGCAAGCGCCGCCGACGTCATCGATGCCATCTCCGGGCCAGCGGGACTGGTGCCCGGCGGTGTCGACGTGGTGCTCGAATGTGCCGGTGTCCAGAAAACGGTCGAGCAGTCGCTGCGGCTGGCGAGGGCCGGCGGCACGGTCGTCATTGTCGGCGTGGTGCCGCAAGGCATGAAGGCGGCGTTCGAGCCCTTCGATCTTCTGTTTCGCGAGTTGAAGGTTCTCGGCTCCTTCCTCAATCCCTACACGCACCGCCGCGCCGCCGAGCTGATCGCTTCGGGCGCGATCGAGATCGACCGGCTGATCTCCAGGCAGGTGCCGCTGGAAGAGGCCGCCGCGGTAATCGCCAACCCGCCTGCCGCCGGCGAGGTCAAGGTGGTGGTGGTGCCGGACCGAGGCTGAGTGCCGCTGTCGCTTCGAACCCGTTCGACCCCCGGCCCTGCGGCGCAAGTTTCGACGCCTTCGACTATCGATGTTTCCAGCACCGACGCCCAACGAATAAACCCCGGACTACCGAGTCCGGGGTCTTCGAAAAGGAGGCAGAAAAACCTTACAGCTTGCCGTTGCGCTGCTGGACCATCATGAAGGTGTCGTAATTGTACTCGGCCACCTGCGCCCAGAGATAGTGCTCCTTACGGAAGCCCTTGATCGAGTCCCAGATCTTCTTAAACGGCGCGTTCGAGGCTTCCATTTCGGCGTAGACCTCATTGGCCTTCTCGAAGCAGGCGGACATGATCTCCTGGCTGAACGGACGCAGTTTGGCGCCGCCGGCCACCAGCCGCTTCACCGCCGCAGGATTGAGATAGTCGTATTTCTGCAGCATGTTGGCATCGGCGGCTTGCGCGGCGGTATGCAGCAGCGACTTGTAAGTCGGCGAAAGCTCTTCGTATTTCGCCTTGTTGAACATCAGGTGGACGGTCGGGCCGCCTTCCCACCAGCCTGGATAGTAGTAGTAGGGCGCAACCTTATAGAAGCCGAGCTTCTCGTCGTCATAGGGGCCGACCCATTCGGCTGCGTCAATGGTGCCCTTTTCGAGCGCCGGGTAGATGTCGCCGCCGGCGATCTGCTGCGGCACGACGCCGAGCTTCTGCACAACCTTGCCGGCGAAGCCGCCGATGCGCATCTTGAGGCCGGAAAGGTCGGCCACCGTGTTGATCTCCTTGCGGAACCAGCCGCCCATCTGCACGCCGGTATTGCCGCCAGGCAGGCCGAACAAGCCTTGCGTGGCGAGAAATTCGTTGAACAGGTCGATGCCGCCGCCATGATAGTGCCAGGCATTCATGCCGCGCGCGTTGAGCGAGAACGGAACCGCCGCGCCCAGCGCCCAGGTCGGATCCTTGCCCCAGTAATAATATGCCACCGTGTGGCAGGCCTCGACCGTGCCGGCGGTCGTGGCGTCGGCCGCCTGAAGGCCGGGCACCAGCTCGCCAGCGGCGAAGACCTGTATCTGGAAGTTGCCGTCGGTGGCTTCCGAAAGCATCTTTGAGAAGACCTCGGCGCCGCCATAGATCGTGTCGAGCGATTTGGGAAAGGACGACGCCAGCCGCCAGGTCACCTTTGGATTGGACTGGGCTATGGCCGGCGCGGCGAGCGTGGCGGCGGCCACAGCGGCGCCAACGCCGGTCGTCCCGGCCTTGCGGATGAATGAACGACGATCCATGAAGTCCTCCCTTTTGGATCAACAAACCGACGTGCGGCGCATGCTCGATGCCCCGCACGGCTGGGCGAAACAATACACGGGCAAGGAGTCGAGTCCAGCGTGGCGGCCTGATTTGACGGCGTGTGCGCAGGGCCTTGCAACTATAGTCTAACGGGCCGTTTGGTGGCCCATCCGACGGACCGAAACTTGTCATGGAAAAATGTGCTGGGATCGCCTATTTTGAGGGCAGGATTCCCCGGCCCAGATGGAAAACAAAGCCAAAATGCAGCAGCCGCTCGTCGCCGTATCGACCGACGTCCGTCAATTCGACAACTACACCTGGCATGCCGCCCCACAGCAATATCTGGAGGCGGCGATCGCCGGCGCCGGCGTGTTTCCGGTGCTGGTGCCCTCGTTCGGCGATCGGCTCGATTTCGATGAGCTGCTGTCGTCGGTCGACGGCGTCATGCTGACCGGCTCGAAATCCAATGTCGACCCCTCGCTCTATGGCGGCGATGCCAGCGAGGCGAACGGCCCCTATGACCCGGCACGCGACGCCACCACCTTGCCGCTGATTCGCAAAGCGATCGAGCGTGGCGTGCCGCTGCTTGCCATCTGCCGCGGCATCCAGGAGATGAACGTGGCGCTGGGCGGCACGCTGGGCACTGAAATCCAGGAGCGTGAAGGCTCGCTCGACCACCGCGCGCCGGTGAGCGACAATCAGGACGAACGTTTCGCGATTCACCAGACCGTTTCGATCAAGGCGGGCAGTTGCCTGGCCGGTGTGTTTGGGGCCGGCGACATGAAGGTCAACTCGTTGCACCGCCAGGCAATCGGCCGGCTTGGTTCGAAGCTGCAGATCGAAGCCGTGGCCGACGACGGCACCGTCGAGGCGGTCTCTGTAAAGGATGCCCGCGCTTTCGCGGTCGGCGTCCAGTGGCATCCCGAATACTGGGTCAAGTCGGATAGTAACTCGGCCAAGATCTTCCGGGCCTTCGGCGACGCGGTTCGCCTGCATGCGGCTGCCAAAGCCGGCGCCCGCGCGGCGGCGGAGTAATCAGTCGTCGGTGCTCGGGTCCCCGGCGGCCGCCAGCGACAGCAGCGGCAGTGCGGGAGCGTAGGATTCGAATCCGTCGCCATCGGCGACCGCGAAGGTGACGATCGGATCGACGCCGTTGACGCTGAAGGCGACCGTGCCGTCCTCCTGCTCGCGCCAGAATTTCGCCCGCTCGATGCCTGGCATGAGTCGGCTACAGTTCGGAGCCACCGTCAAAAGCGACAGGCCGTCCGAGACGGTGGCGCCGCGTTTGATTGCGCAAACCCCCTCATCACCATTGGCGACCAGCCTGTAGGTGTCGGGCGGCGCGGCCTCTTCAGCGACGCTTTCACCAGTGCCGCCATGAAACAGCTGAACGCCGCCAAACAGGGCGGCGGCTCCGATCAGTACGGAAAGCGTTTTCATGGTGATCCTCATCCATGCGTACGGACAGGATGAAGAATGATTTCAAAGGGTTAAGCTGACGTTAATAAATATGGCAGCCCGACCGCTCAGCAGCGCGCCTTCACATGCGCGGTCTCGGGCACAGGTGTGATCGACCGGCGCTCGCTGAACCAGGACACCAGATTGTCGACGCACAGATCCGCCATGGCGCGACGTGTGTGCTCCGACGCCGAACCGACATGCGGCAACAGACTGGCATTGGTCGCGTCAAGCAGCGCCCGCGGCACGTTCGGTTCGTCGGCGAAGACATCGAGCCCGGCGGCGGCGATAGTGCCCTTGGCGAGGGCTGTCGCAAGCGCCGCCTCGTCGACCGTGCTGCCGCGCCCGATATTGACGAAGACGCCGTTGGCGCCAAGCGCCGACAGGATCTCGGCATCGACCGCCTTTTCCGTCGAGGCGCCGCCCGGGACCACCGAAATCAGCGTGTCGACTGCTTCGGCGAGGCCCTTCAGCGTCGGATGATAGGGGTAGGACAGGCCCTCGACCCGGCGCCGGTTGTGATAGGCGACGGGCAATCCGAACGCCTCCAGCCGGCGGGCAATGGCGAGCCCGATGCGGCCCATGCCGAAAATGCCGGCGCTGCGGCCGCGCAAGGTAAGCCGGCTCAAGGGATAGTTGCCCTTGCACTGCCAGCTGCCGTCGCGCAGCCAGGCTTCGGCGCGCGGCAGGTCGCGCACGGTGTTGATCAGCAGGCCGATGGCGGTGTCGGCGACCTCCTCGGTCAGCACATCCGGCGTGTTGGTGACCATGATGCCGTGATCGCCAGCGTGGCGGGCATCGACCGAATCGTAGCCAACACCGAAACTGGCGACGATCTCAAGCTTGGGCAATGCATCCATGAAGGCCGCGCTGATGCCGCCGAACGAGGCGATGGCGCGCACGTTGTCACGCATTTCATCGGTGACCAGGGACGGGTCGGCGCGCTCGATCCCGACACGCCTGAATGTCCGGTCGATGCGCTCGACCGCGTGGTCGTTGAAATGCCCCGGCACCAGGATGGCGACGGTTTGCAGTTGCTCGGGCCTTGTCATGCACGCTCCACCGGCTTGCCGGTCGACTGTCGCACATGCAGTTCCGGCTTGATCAGTTCCTGAGAGGGCCGCACCGTCTGCCCGTTCAGCTTGTCGAGCAGGGCGCTGGCGGCGCGGCGGCCAACCTCGCGCTGACCGTTCCACACGGTGGTCAGCGCCGGCGTGGCGATTGCCGCCTCCTCGAGATCGTCGTAGCCGGTGACCGATATGTCCAGGCCGGGCACCAGGCCGGCGCGCGCGATGCCGTTCATCAGGCCGATGGCGACGAGGTCGTTCCAGCAGCAGGCGGCTGTCGGCTTGTCCTTCAGGGCCAGAAACTGTCCGGCGGCCTCGAAGCCAGCCTGCTTGGTGCGCGGGCCGGGGATGCGCCAGGCCGGCCGCACTTCCAGCCCGGCGGCCTCCATGGCGTTGACATAGCCCTGGTAGCGATCGCGGCCGGTCGAGGTCTGGTCGGTGCCGCCGATCATGGCGATGCGCTTGTGGCCGAGCGAGATCAGGTGATTGGTGGCAAGCCCCGTGCCATAGGCATCGTCGCCGCGAAAAACCGGCACGTCGGCGCCCTCGACGGTGCGCGCGATCAGCACCGCCGGCAGGCCGTTTTCCTCGGCCATCAGAATATCCGAGGCCGGAGTGCCGATGGCCGGCGACATGATGACGCCGTCGGCGCCGAGCTGCAAAAGCGTGTCGATGAAAGTGCGCTGCTTCTCGAGCTGGTCGTAGTGATTGGACAGGATGAAGGTCTGGCGGCTGCGGTCGAGCTCGCTTTCGATCGAGCGCAGTATCTCGGCGAAGAACGGGTTCATGATGTCATGCACGACGACGCCGACAATGCCCGAACGCGAGGTACGCAGGCTGGCGGCACGGCGGTTGTAGATGTAGCCGATGGCGCGGGCATGTTCCTTGATGCGGTCACGGGTGCCGCCTGCCACCAGCGGGCTGTCGCGCAGCGCCAGCGATACCGTGGCCGTGGACACGCCGAGCGCATCCGCGATCGTCGACAGCTTGATCTTCTGTGCCAGCCTTCCCCTCCCCCGTCGTTTTTTTAAACTGTTTAAAGGCGGCCTTATGCCACCCTTCGACGCTAAATCAAAGTTTTTTTGCCAGCGCTTCCGCCTCGACGTCCAGCACCGCACGATTGCGCAGGCGCAGCCGGTGCTCGCGATGAACGATGTAGAGACCGCTGGCGACGATGACGGCGGCGCCGACGAGTGTCCAGCGGTCGGGGAACTGCTTGAAGACGATGAGCCCGGAAAGGATCATCCACACCATCTGCGAATAGGGATAGGGGGCGAGCGCGGTGGTGGTGGCCATGCGATAGGCCTGCACCAGAAGCCAATGACCGACGCCGCCAAAGACGCCGAGCATGAGCAGGATGAACCAGTGCCAGCCATCATGCGGCAGGGAAAACGAGAACGGCAGCATGGGCAGGAGCACCACCGCCGGGGCCAGTGCCGAAAACAGGATGAGGCTTTCCGATGTCTCGGTCGCCGACATGCGCCGGGTCATGATCACATAGAAGCAGTTCGACAGCATCGAGCCGAGCGCGAACAGGTGGCCGATGCCGAAAACGCCGACTCCCGGCCTTGTGATGATCAGAACCCCGGCGAACGCGGCCAGGATCGCCAGCCACCGCCGCCAGCCCGCCCATTCGCCAAGCAGCGGGCCGGCAAGTGCGGTGATGACCATCGGCCCGAAGAAATAGATCGATGTCGTCTCGGCCAGTTGCAGGGACCGCAGCGCCAGCACGTTGAAGATGGTCGAGCCGAACAGGAACAGCCCGCGCAGGACATGAGCCGGCAGGTTGGCCGGACAGAACCGCGCCGGTTCACGCCAGCCGCGCAACAGCGCGCCGACCAGCACGACATGCACGGCAAAGCGCACCCAGGCGACGACAAGCGCGGAGACGCCGGCTAGGACGAGGTATTTGCTGCTGGTGTCGAGAAAGGTGAAGAAGACATAGGTGGAAAGCATGCACAGGATCGCCACCGGCGGCGTCGCGCTTTCTGAAGATGTTTGGGGAGCACTCACTTGCAGGCCGGATGGAAAACTGGGCTGAGGCCCACCTTTTGCGGCAATTGCGGGCGTGCGGCAAGCCAAAAGCAGCTGGCACAACAAGACGCGCCGACAGGCTCAGGCCGGCGCCGTCAGGGATGCATGCGAGCACCCTTGGTGATCTTGTCGACCGTCTTCTTGTCGGCGCGCAATGCAATGCCGACCACCTTGGCGTCTTCCGGCGCGAATTCGGCGAAGACGGCGCGGTTGGCGGCGTCGAACCCGGTCGAGAACATCTCCTCGACATAGAGCGAGCTCGTTACTCCGCGCTCCAGGGCGCGGCTGTGGATCGCGCCGAGTGTCACCTGGTCGGCGGACAGCACGATGACGGGCTGGATCGACAGCGGGTTGTAGACATTGCCGGCGCGGTCACGATAGGGCTCGCCGATGATATCGGGGAACTGCGCGACGACGCCGCTGGTCAGGAATGCGGTGACGTTGAGTTTTTGCCAGACCGGCAGATCATCCCTGAGCACGATTGCAAATTTCGTATCGAACATGAGACAGTGACCATTCGGGGTTGTGCCCCTTTCAAGGCGAAAGGAAGCGATGTCGCTCGATCTAGGCAGCCAGGCGTTCCAGGGTCTTGGACGTTTGTGCGCGGAGGCTGCGGAAAACTGCATCATTGCCGCCCGCGACCCCGCCGGCATGGAGCGCATCGAGGCGCGATTCCACGGCAGCGCCTTCGACCTGCATCGCCACGACACCTATGCGATCGGGGTGACGCTGCAAGGCGTGCAGAGCTTTCGCTATCGCGGTGCGGTGCGGCATAGCCTGCCCGGCCAGATCATCGTCCTGCATCCCGACGAACTGCATGATGGCGGCGCCGGAACCGAGGACGGGCTGCGCTACAGGATCCTCTATCTGGAACCGTCACTGATGCTGGACTGCCTCGGCGGCGCATCGCTGCCTTTCGTCAGGCAGGCCGTGGTGGCGGACGAACGCCTGCGCGCGACCTTGCTTTCGGCGCTGGGTCCGCTGGAGGAGGAACTCGATGAGCTGTTCGTCGCCGACTTCCTGGCGCAACTGATGCAAGGGCTCGCCCGCCATGCCGGCCAGCCGGCGAGAGCGGTGCCGGGAACGGCCTGGCGGGCGGCCGCTCTGGCGCGCGACTATCTCACGGAAAACTCTGCCCGGCCCGTGCGATCCGACGAGTTGGAGGCGGTTACCGGGTTCGACCGCTATGCCTTGTCCAGGCATTTCCGCGCCGCTTTCTCCACCAGCCCGCATCGTTTCCTTTTGATGCGCCGGCTTCAGCGCGCGCGACGCATGATCGCCGCCGGCGAGCCGCTGGCACAGATCGCGGCCGAGGCCGGTTTCAGCGACCAAAGCCACTTCAACAGGCAATTCAAGAAGGCATTCGGCATGACGCCGGGACGCTGGTCTTCGCTGATCCGTGGGGCCGCAGCGGCAGCCTGATCACCGCACCGGCGGTCAGTCGTCCGACTCGGCGTCGTCGTCGATCAAGGCCAGTTCTTCGTTCGAAAGATTGGCCTCGATGCGGGCAAGAAATTTGAACAGCGCCTTCTGGTCCTTCTTGTCGAGGCCCTTCAGCGCCTGCTTTTCGGTCTTCTTCACCGACTTTTCGATGGCGCGGATGGTCTCGCGACCGGTGTCGGTGAGAAAGATATGCGCCTGGCGGGCATCGGCGTCGGAGGCGCGCTTTTGCAGAAAACCCTGTGCCTGCAGCCGATTGATGGTCTTGGTGATGGTGGGCGGGCGCACGCCGAGCCGGCCAGCCAGATTGCCCGGGGTCTGGCCGTCCTCGCGGTCGAGCGCCAGCATGATCTGGTCCTGGCCGGCATAGAAGCCATGCGCCAGCAGCCGTGCCGCAAGCGCTGTTCTTGCCAGCCTTGCCGCCGAATGCAGCCGGCTCATTGTCGCAGTTTTGTCCGCCTTGGCCATGGTCATCCCTCTTCGGCCATACCGGTGCGGGCAGCATAGACGCAGCCGGCCGGTTGGCAATCGACGATCAAAAAAGATTCCGGCGCCTGAAACAGCTTTGCCGGCAAGCATTGCGGTACCCGCCGTGGCTAATGCCAGATGATTATTTCAGTTAGATGACAAACGACTTTTCGCGAAAGCGATTGCGGTGGATCGGCCGGCCGTGGTCGTCCACAGGCTCTTTTTGCGCACCGATACCGCATGGCCTGCAGGGCGCCGCCAGCCGCCTAGTTCGACGAGACGCTGACCTAGGGATTGGACCGCAGCCATTCGCGGTTTGCCTCGTGCAAAAGCCCGCCGCGCATCCTATATGGAGCCGACAATCCCTTTCGAGGCCGCCGAAATCTTTCAAGGCCCATCCATTCGAGGCAAGCCATGAGCGACGCACAGACGCAGATCCCCGTAACCGTTCTGACCGGCTATCTCGGCGCCGGCAAGACGACGCTGCTCAACCGCATCCTGTCGGAAAACCACGGCAGGCGCTACGCCGTCATCGTCAACGAATTCGGCGAGATCGGCATCGACAACGACCTGATCGTGGAATCCGACGAGGAAATCTACGAGATGAACAATGGCTGCGTCTGCTGCACGGTGCGCGGCGACCTGATCCGCGTCGTCGAGGGCCTGATGCGCCGGCCCGGCCGCTTCGACGCCATCGTGGTGGAGACCACGGGTCTCGCCGATCCGGTGCCGGTGGCGCAGACCTTCTTCATGGACGACGACGTGCGCTCCAAGACCAAGCTCGACGCGGTGGTGGCGCTGGTCGACGCCAAGCACCTGCCGCTCAGGCTGAAGGATTCCAAGGAAGCCGAGGACCAGATCGCCTTCGCCGACGTCGTCGTGCTCAACAAGACCGACCTCGTCACACCAGAAGAACTCGCCAAGGTCGAAGCGACGATCCGCGCCATCAACCCGGCCGCAAGGATCCATCGCACCACCCGCGCCGGCGTGGCGCTGTCGGAAGTGCTCGACCGCGGCGCCTTCGACCTGTCCAGGGCGCTGGAGAACGACCCGCATTTCCTCGAGGCGCATGACGACCACCATGATCATGACCACGACCACGATCATCACCACCACGATCATGACGGGCACGATCATGACCACGATGGGCACCACCATCACGCGCATCCATCCGACATTCATGACGTGACGGTGCAGTCGGTTTCGCTGCGCGGGGGCGAGATGGATCCGAAGAAATTCTTCCCCTGGATCGAGAAGGTCACCCAGATGGAGGGGCCGAACATCCTGCGCCTGAAAGGCATCATCGCCTTGAAGGGCGACGACGAGCGTTACGTCATCCAGGGCGTGCACATGATCATCGAGGGCGACCACCAGCGCGCCTGGAAAGACGGCGAGAAGCATGAGAGCCGGCTGGTGTTCATCGGTCGCGAACTGGACCCCGAACGGCTGAGGAAGAGCTTCGAGGCCTGCCAGGCCGCTTGATTTCCGGACTTTATGGCGGTAGCGCTGCCCGCTCTTCCTTCTCCCCTTGCGGGAGAGGGTGGGGCCGCGCCTGGCGCGCTGGCGGCTCCCGAGACGACCAGCAACAATCTGGAATGGACCTGTCCTACATGCCGACCGTCGCCCCGCTTGATCTCGAAGGCCATTGCCTTGCCGCCGTCTTCCTCGGCGACGTGCCGCATTTCGCGCTGGCCGACGGCACCGTCCATCGGCTCGACAATGGCCACAAGACGGTGCAGGCCAATGACGGGCTGCTCGCGGCCTTCCACGATGCCGCCAATGACCGGCTGCTCACCGGCGGCGAAGACGGCAAGGTGTTTGCGGTGAAAGCGGGCGGCGAGGCCAAGGAATTGGCGAGCGCGGGCAAGAAGTGGGTCACCAGCGTCGCCGCTGGCCCGCAAGGTGCCATCGCCTACGCTACAGGCAAGACCGCCTATGTGCGCTTTGCCGACGGCCACACAAAAGAGTTCGCCCATCCGCGTTCGGTCGAGGGGCTGGCATTTTCGCCCAAGGGCATGCGCTTCGGCGTAGCGCGCTACAATGGCGCGACGCTGCATTTCCCGGCCGCCGAGGGCAAGCCGGTGGAGCTCGAATGGGCTGGCGCCCATACCGGCATCACCTTCTCGCCGGATGGCGCCTTCCTGGTCACCACCATGCAGGAAAACGCGCTGCACGGCTGGAAGCTGGCAGACGGCAAGCATATGCGCATGAGCGGCTATCCTGCGAAGGTCAAAAGCCTGTCATGGAGCGTGAAAGGCAAGTGGCTGGCGAGTTCCGGCGCGCCGGCGGCGATCGTCTGGCCGTTTTCAGGCAAGGACGGGCCGATGGGCAAGGCGCCGCTGGAACTCGGTACGCGCGGCAATGCGATGGTGACCTCAGTCGCCTGCCATCCGAGCCAGGATGTCGTCGCCATCGGCTATGAGGACGGCATGGTGATGGCGGTGCGTTTTTCCGACGCCAAGGAAGTGCTGTTGCGCCGCCCCGGCAAGGGCGCCATCACCTCGATGATGTGGGACAGGGAGGAACGGCGCATCGCCTTCGGCAGTGCCGCCGGCGACTGCGGCGTTATCGACATCACGGGTTAGGGGAGTAGGGGAGTAGGGCAATATGGGAGCGGGTTTAGAGCATCCGGGCCGTTGAGCGCCTACCCCACTACTCCACTACTGCGCCAGAGAGGGGTTTCATGCACAGCGCCCACACGTCCATTGGCGGCGTCAGCCGCGACCGCATTGCCGCATTGCGGGATACCGAAGGCGCCAGCTTCCGCAAGGCGCGGCCGAAATCGCAGGCCAAGGCCGGCAACGGCCTGCCCGGCTTCTTCGGTGGCGTGCCGATGCACTGGATGAACGACTGGCCGACGCCGTTTCCGATCCTGGTCGAGAGCGCCAAAGGCGCTACGATCACCGACATCGACGGCAACAGGCTCGACGATTTCTGCCTCGGCGACACCGGATCGATGTTCGGCCATTCGCCGCCGGCGATAGCGCGCGCCATCCGCCGGCAGGCCGGACGCGGCCTGACATACATGCTGCCTTCGGAAGATGCGCTCGCCATTGGACCGCTGCTGCAACAGCGCTTCGGCCTGCCGTTCTGGCAGATCGCCACGACGGCGACCGATGCCAACCGCTTCGCGCTGCGCGTTGCCCGCGCCGTCACCGGGCGAGAAAAGATATTGGTTTTCAACGGCTGTTATCACGGCTCTGTCGACGAGACGATGGTGCGGCTGATCGACGGCAAGCCGGCCAACCGGCCCGGATTGGCCGGAGAATTCCGCGACCTGACCCGCACGGCCAAGGTCATCGAGTTCAACGACGTTGCCGCGCTGGAGGCAGCGCTCAGGGACAAGGATGTCGCCTGCGTCATCGCCGAACCGGTGCTGACCAATTCCTGCATGGTGCTGGCCGATCCCGGTTTCCACGAGGCGCTGCGAAAGCTGACCCGCGCGGCCGGCACGCTGCTTCTGATCGACGAGACGCATACGATCTCGACCGGACCGGGCGGCTATTCCGCGAAATACGGGCTGGAGCCGGACCTGTTCGTGCTAGGCAAGCCGATCGCCGGTGGTGTACCGGCAAGCGTATGGGGCATGAGCGAAGAGGTCGCCTCGCGCTACGCCGACTACAACAGGACGAAAGAGCCGGGTTATTCCGGCATGGGCACGACGCTCTCGGCCAATCCTCTGCAGTTTGCCGCGATGCGCGCCGCGCTCGAAGAAGTGATGACGGCCGAGAACTACGACCGCATGGATCATCTGGCGCGGCGGCTCGATGCCGGGCTGACCACGGTCATCGACCGCTACCGCCTGCCATGGCATGTCGCCCGCGTCGGCGCCCGCGTCGAATTCATCTGCGCGCCGGGCCCGCTGCGCAATGGGGCGGAGGCGGAGGCCGCGCACGCGCCGGAACTCGAAGCCGCCATCCATGTCGCGCTGGTCAATCGCGGCGTGCTTATCGCGCCCTTCCACAATATGATGCTGATCTCTCCGGCGACCACTGGCGCCCAGGTCAACCGGCTGATCACCGCCTTCGGCGCAGTTGCGGCGGAGCTTGCGGCATGAGACAAGCCACCCAACAGACAGGCGCGCAAGCCAGGCCGGGCTCCATCATGACTTCACCTTCGGGCTCGACGCCCACCGAGGCGCAGGCCTTTCTCGACGCCCATCCTGAGATCGAAGCCTTCGATATCGTGCTGACCGATGCCAACGGCGTCGGCCGTGGCAAGATCGTGCGCCGGCACGAGCTGAAAGCCATCTTCGAAGGCGGCCGGCACATGCCGATCTCGATCCTCGGCCTCGACATCACCGGCGAGGACGTGCACGAGACCGGGCTGATCTGGACCACCGGCGACGGCGATCTGCGCGCCTGGCCGATTCCTGGCACGCTGGTGCCGCTCCACGGGACCAACCCGCCGCGCGGCCAGGTGCTGATGGCGATGTATCATCTCGACGGCGCGCCGATGTCATCGGACCCGCGGCTGGCGCTGGCAAGGCAGGTCGACATATTGGCGTCCAAGGGGCTGTACCCGGCCGGCGCCTTCGAGCTCGAATTTTTTCTCCTCGCCAATGAGCGCGACAGCGACGGCAAGGTGCAGCCGGCGCACGCCGTGCTGGATGGCCGCGTCTCGGGCAAGACCGAGGTCTACTCGGTCGACCATCTGCACGGCATGGAGCCGCTGTTTACCGACATCTATGCCGCGGCCAAGGCACAGGGCATTCCGGCCGAGACCGTGATTTCCGAATATGCGCCCGGCCAGTACGAATTGACGCTGAACTACCGCAAGGATGTGATGCGGGCGGCCGACGACCTCGTCATGCTGAAACGGCTGGTTCGGGCGCAGGCGCGCCGCCATGGCGTCACCGCTTGCTTCATGGCCAAACCGATCGAGAAATATGCCGGCTCCGGCATGCATTTCCACGTCTCGCTGCAGGACAAGGCTAGCCGAAACGTTTTTTCGGAGGCCGGTGGCGAGAGTTGGTCGCTGCCACTGCTGCGCGGGCTGGGCGGCCTGATCCAGACCATGGCGGAATCGATGCTGGTGTTTGCGCCGCACGCCAATTCCTGGCGGCGCTTCGTCTCCCAATCCTATGCACCGGTGGCGCCGACCTGGGGCGTCAACAACCGGTCGGTGGCGCTGCGCGTGCCGGCGGGCGACGCCAGGAACCGGCGCATCGAGCATCGGCCGTCGGGCGTCGACGCCAACCCCTATCTGATCGCGGCAACCGTGCTTGCCGGCATCGTCAAAGGGCTCGACGAAGGCCTCGACCCCGGCCCCGAGACGACCGGAAACGGCTATGAGGCGGCGGTGACGCGCACGACCATGCCGGTCGACTGGCGCGCGGCGATCGAGGGGGCCAGAGCGTCCAGCTTCCTCAAAGGCGCGCTTGGCGAAGACCTGCACCGCACCTTCGTGGCGATCAAGCAGTCCGAATACCTGCGCGTGGCGCGCACGGTCAGCGAGCTGGACTATCACCTCTATCTGCACGAGGTCTGAGCCCTCGGAGGAACCATCGCCCTTCCCGTCCATTTCAGTGTCAGAACCGACAGGACAGGATGATGGCGACCACAGGCCAAACGCATGAAGCGAAGAGGCCGGCCAGGCGCATTTCCGGGCCGTCCGACGAGCCACTGCCAGATGTCACCTCGATCTCGGAGCTGCGTGAGGTAGCGAAGGCTTGCCACCGCTGCCCGCTGTGGCGCGATGCGACGCAGACCGTGTTCGGCGAAGGGCCTGACGGCGCCAAGGTGATTTTCGTCGGCGAGCAGCCCGGCGATCAGGAAGATCTCGCCGGCGCTCCCTTCGTTGGCCCGGCCGGCAGGGTGTTCGACGCCATACTGGACGACGCCGGGGTCGACCGCCAGAAAGTCTACGTCACCAATGCGGTCAAGCACTTCAAGTTCGAGCCGCGCGGCAAGCGTCGCATTCATTCCAAGCCGAACGCCGGCGAGATTCAGGCGTGCCGCTGGTGGCTCGACCAGGAATTCGGACTGATCAAACCGAACCTTGCCGTGGCGCTTGGCGCAACGGCGGCATTGTCGCTGCTCGGCAAGGCGGTTCCGGTGACGAAGATGCGCGGCCAGGCGATCGAGCGGGAAGATGGCATGCGTGTGTTCATCACCATCCATCCATCCTTCATCCTGCGCATCCGTGACCGTGCGGACAAGGAGGCCGAGCGAGAACGGTTCCTTGACGACATGAAGCAGGTGAAGCGGCTGATGGCTGCCTGATCCAAACGATTAGCGAATCAGGATGGCCCTGAGATCGTTGACATTGGTGCCGGTCGGACCGGGCACGAACAGATCGCCGACCGCGTTGAAAGCCGTCCAGGCATTGTTGCCTGCCAGCATCGCCTTGGCGTCGATGCCGACCGCGCGCATGCGCGCGACCGTGGAACCATCGGCGAAGGCGCCGGCATTGTCCTCCGAGCCGTCGATGCCGTCGGTGTCGGCGGCCAGGGCGTGAATGCCCTTCACATCATTGATGCCGATGGCGAAGGCGAGCAGGAATTCGGAGTTGCGGCCGCCTTTCCCCTTGGCACGCAGCGTCACCGTGGTCTCGCCGCCGGACAGGATCAGCACCGGCTTTGAGAAAGGCCGATTGCGTGTCGCTACTTCGCGCGCGATGGCCGCGTGAACCCCGCCCACCTCGCGGGCTTCGCCTTCGATGGCATCCGAGAGAATGACAGCTTCGATGCCCTGTCGGCTCGCTTCCGCTGCGGCTGCTTCGAGCGACACGCCGGCGGAGGCGATCAGATGCACCTCGTTGCGCGAAAAGCGCTCATCCCCGGGAACTGGTGCATCGGCGGCCGGTGAATTGATATGCGCCATGACCGAGGCCGGCAGGTTCATGCCGTAGGCTGATATCGACGCCAGCGCATCCGCCCGGCTGCCGGTGTCGGGAACGGTCGGGCCGGATGCGACCAGCGCCGGATTGTCACCGGGAATATCGGAGACAACCAGCGACACCATTTTGGCCGGCCAGGCGGCGGCGGCCAGCCGGCCTCCCTTGATGGTGGAAAGATGCTTGCGGATGGTGTTCATCGCCGCGATCGGCGCGCCCGACGCCAGCAGCGCCTCGTTGACGGCGATCTCGTCGGCCAATGTCAGGCCGGTTGCCGGTGACGGCAGCAGCGCCGAACCGCCGCCGGAAATCAGCGCCACCACCAGATCGTCGGCGGTCAGCCCTTGCACCTTCCCGAGCAGCCGCCGCGAAGCCTCGAGCCCGGCGGCGTCCGGCACCGGATGCGCCGCCTCGATGATCTCAATGCGCTCACATTTCGCGTCATAGCCGTAGCGGGTGACGACCAGTCCTTCGAGCGGGCCGTCCCATGCTTTCTCGAAGGCCGCCGCCATCTGCGCCGAGCCTTTGCCGGCGCCGATCACGATGGTGCGGCCCTTGGGCCTGACCGGCAAATGATAGCGGATGGTCTTTTCCGGATCGGCGGCGGCGACGGCGGCGTTGAAGATGGAGGTGAGGAAGGATTTGGGATCGAGAATGGTCATATCCGGCAGCCAGCAGCGTTTCGCGCATTCTTGCAGAGCTGACGTTGCGCCTCACCCCGACCCTCTCCCCGTGAAGAACGGGCATAGGGGGATAGCCAGCGGTGGAGCGTTTCACTTCCACCCGCAGCAGCTACAGCGCAGCTGCTGCGAAGGACGGGCAGGCGGATGAGGGGCGGCGCCGATGTCACGATTTTTCTTCCGGCGGCAATACCAGTTCGCGCTTGTCGAGGCCCAAATGATTACACAGCGCATCGACCACCACGCCGTGATCCTCGCGCTCCGGCAACCCGGAGACGGCGATGACGCCGATGACCCCGACACCCTTGACCGTGACGGGAAAGCCGCCGCCGGCCAGCACGTAGTCAGCAATATCCAGGCCCTCGCCGATCTTGAAAGTGCGGTCGGGGCGCTGCTGTTCCAGCACCATGCGGTAAGTGCTTTTCAGGAACCGCTTGACGACGTTGATTTTGCGCCGCGCCCAGTCGGGATTGGAAGCGTTCGAGCCCGGCATGGCGGCGTAGAACAGCGGCCGGTCGAAGGTCCTGATATCGGCGATGATCGGGAGATTTTCGGCGAGCGCCCGGTCGCGGATCGCGGATCCGATACTGAACGCAACCGCCTCGTCGAAGGCGGGAAAGACAAGGGCTTCCTCCTGTCTCTTGATCAGAGCGATGTCTTCGGCAACGGCCATGTCGTTCCCCTTTCAACGTCGCCGCACGCTTTGACGGATGGTTGCCGCTGGGTCAAGCCCGGGTCAAGCAAGGAACGCGCCGTCACGTTCTAAATTGCCAAATCGGTTTTTGCCGGCCGACCCGCCACATAGACCTCGCGCACGGCGCGATCATCGCCCAGCGTCTGCAAGAGAAAGAGTTCCTGCGCCAGCGTCTCGACGGTCTCCATCCTGAGCCGCATCGACGACGTCGCCCTGGCGTCCAGCACGACGATATCGGCATCGGTGCCTTCCTCCAGCGTGCCGATCCTTTGCGCCACCGACAGCGCCTCGGCGTTGCCGCGCGTGACCTGCCAGAAGGACTGGAACGGGTTCAGCTTCTCGCCGTTCAGCGCGATCACCTTGTAGCCCTCGTCCATGGTGCGCAGCATGGAATAGTTGGTGCCGCCACCGACATCGGTGGCGGCGGCGATGCGGAGGGCTTTATCGCGGGTGCGGTAGCGCTGATAATCGAACAGGCCGGAGCCGAGGAACAGGTTCGAGGTCGGGCAGAACACGGCTACGGAGCCGCTGTCCGAAAGCGCGTCCGCCTCCCGCTCCGACAGATGGATGCAATGGCCGAGCAGGCTCTTTCTCCCCAACAGCCCGTAATGCTCGTAGACGTCGGTGTAATCGCGCGACCACGGATAAAGCTCCTGCGTGAAGGCGATCTCGGCATGGTTTTCCGACAGATGCGTCTGGATGTGCAGGTCGGGGTATTCGCGGCACAGCGCGCCGGCCATCTCCATTTGCTCCGGCGACGAGGTGATCGCAAAGCGAGGTGTGATGGCGTAAAGCTGCCGGCCCTTGCCGTGCCACTCGCTGATCAGCGCCTTGCTGTCGTCATAGCCCGATTGCGGCGTGTCGAGCACGCCATCGGGCGCGTTGCGATCCATCATCACCTTGCCGGCAATGTTGAGCATGTTGCGATCATGCGACTCGGCGAAGAAAGCTTCTGCGGAGGCCTTGTGCACGGAACAGTAGGCGGCAACCGTCGTGGTGCCGTGGCGCACCATCTCGTCGAGGAATAGCCGCGCGACGCGCCGGCCATGCTGCGCATTGGCGAACTTCGTCTCCTCCGGGAAAGTGTAGGCGTTCAGCCAGTCGAGCAGTTCGGCGCCGTAGGAGGCGATGATCTGCATCTGCGGGAAATGCACATGGGCATCGATGAAGCCCGGCAGCAGCAGATGCGGCCGGTGATCAATCCTTCTCGCTGTCTCGCCTGCCTGCCTTTCAACATCGACGTAAGCGCCGGCGGCGACGATCCTGCCGTCGCGGATCAGCAGGCCGCCATCCTCCTCGTAGCGCCAGGCGGAATGATCATCGATGCTTTCAGGCCAGCGCACGAAGGACAGCGTGCGGCCACGCAGAAGCGTCGATGTCATGCTTATTTCCCCGCGCCTTCGAACCAGGCCACCAGCAGTGCCCGCTCCTTGTCTGTGATCTGGCTGACATTGGCGGGCGGCATGGCATGGCTGCGGCCGGCCTGCAGATAGATCTCGCGGGCATGCTCGGCGATGTTGACGTCGGTATCCAGCATCACGCCCTTGGGCGCATGGTAGATGCCCTCGTAGACCGGCTCCTGGGCATGGCACATCGAGCAGCGGCCGAGCACGGTGTCGCGCACGGCCGCGAAATGGGCCGAGGCGACATAGACTTGCGCCGAGGCGGACGCCTTCGGTTCGCCGGTCAACACCTTCGGCACGGTCGACAGCCAGATGATGACGAGGAACAGGACAAGGGCGCCCAGCCAGGTCCAGTGCGGGTTGCCGGCGCGCTTGTGAACGGTGTTGAAGTAGTGGCGGATCAGCACGCCGATGATGAACACCAGAGAGGCGATGATCCAGTTGAACTCGGTGCCGAACGCCAGAGGATAGTGGTTCGACAGCATCAGGAACAGCACCGGCAGCGTCAGATAGTTGTTGTGGAGCGAGCGCTGCTTGGCGATCTTGCCATATTTCGGATCGGGTTTGCGGCCGGCGATCAGATCGGCGACGACGATCTTCTGGTTGGGGATGATGACCATGAAGACATTGGCCGACATGATCGTGGCGGTGATGGCGCCCAGATGCAGGAAAGCGGCGCGGCCGGTGAACAGATGGGTCAGCCCCCAGGCGATGAACACCAGCAAGCAGTAGAGCACCAGCATCAGGCCGGTGTCGCTTTTGCCCAGCGGCGAACGGCAGAGCAGGTCATAGACTACCCAGCCGACGCCGATCGTCGCCATCGACAGGAGGATGCCGACCGGTACAGACATCGGCAGCACGTTGGGATCGATCAGGAACAGGTCGGCCCCTGCATAGTAGACCACGCACAGCATGGCGAAGCCGGACAGCCAGGTGGCGTAGGATTCCCATTTGAACCAGGTGAGGTGTTCCGGCATCTCGGCCGGCGCGACCAGGTATTTCTGGATGTGATAGAAGCCGCCGCCATGCACCTGCCACTCCTCGCCGAAGGCGCCGACAGGCATGCCCGGTCGCTGGCGCAAACCGAGATCAAGCGCGACGAAATAGAAGGACGAGCCGATCCAGGCGATGCCGGTGATGACGTGCAGCCAGCGCACGGCAAAGCTCAGCCAGTCCCAGAAAATAGCGAAATCCATCATTGAAGTCGTCCCTGCCGATGAAGCGACTTTACGGTGTGGCGCGCAAACGGAAAGAAGCGAGGTGTGCGATGACTTTCAAAAAAAATTGGAAAATACTAGGTTGCTCGCACACAGCTTGATTGAAAGCCCCTGAACCGCATGGCCTATCTCGACAACATCGCCGTCTTCGTCCGCGTGGTCGAGCTCGGCAATCTGTCGGCGGCCGGGCGCGACATGCGCATTTCGCCGGCGGTTGCTTCCAACCGAATCAAGGAGCTGGAGAAGCACCTTGGTGTGCGGCTGTTCAACCGCACGACACGACAATTGATGCCGACCGAGCATGGCACGGTGTTCTACACCGGCGCCAAGCAGGTGCTGGAAGCGATCACCGAGGCGGAGGCCGCGGTTTCGGCCCTTTCCGGTCAGCCGCGCGGCACCATCCGCGTGACCGCGCCGCTCGGCCTCGGCCGCCGCCTGGTCGCCTCGGGTATTCCCGATTTCCACGACAAATATCCTGATATCGAAGTGCGGCTGAGGCTCTCGGATCACAATGTCGATATCATGAAAGAGGGCATCGACGTCGCCTTCCGACTCGGTATCATCGAAGATTCCAGCCTCAGGATGCGCGGCATCATGGAATGCGAGCGGGTGCTGGTGGCGGCACCCAAATATCTGGAGGCGCGCGGAGAGCCGGCCGAGCCGCAGGAACTGATCAGCAGGAAGCACGATTGCCTGATGCTGCGCTATTCCGGCGCGCGCGAATATGTCTGGACCTTGCAGACGCCGAACGGACCGCAGAAATTCGAGGTGCACGGGCCCTATGATACGGACGATGGCGACGTGCTGACCGGCTGGGCGCTGTCGGGGCGCGGCATCATCAACAAGCCGCGCTTCGAGGTCGAGCCGTTCATCCGCGACCGGCGGCTGAGGATCATCCTGGCCGGCACGCCGCCGACGCCGGTGCAGTTCGCCGCCGTCTATCCGCACAAGAAGCTGCAGGACCCGAAGGTGCGCCTGCTGCTGGATTTCATGGCCGAGCGCTGCCAGCGGCTGATCAAGGACATACTGGTCGGCAAGTGAGCGGCTCCTGGCCCAGTCGCAAGGGTTGCCTTGCGCGAAGGCGAACTTAGGTTCGCGGATGCCGCCTCATGGCCGATGGGCTTTGCGCCGACTGACGAGCTAGCCACAATGCATCTCACCGTTTCGCTCAACATTGCCTCCACGGCCGGGCAGGCCGGCGCGCTCACCTTCAGCGACTTGGCCGGCTTCGCGCAGCGGGCGGAAGCGGCCGGGCTGGACATGATTGTTCTCGACGATGCGCCGCCGGGCAGGGCCGGGTCGGGCAACCCGTTCGAAGCGACGACCCTGCTTGCCGCACTGGCGACCGTGACGAGCAGGATCGGGCTGGTCGCCACCGCGTCGATGGTTGCCCACCAGCCCTACAATCTGGCGCGCCGGTTCGCCTCGCTCGATATCATCAGCCACGGTCGCGCCGGATGGAACGCAACGATGGCGCAGGCGCCGAGCGAGGCGGCCAATTTCAGCCGGCCGGATGGATTTTCCAGCGACGAGTTTCGCCGCCGCTCCGAGGAATACATCGGCATCGTCCAGGGCTTGTGGAATGGCTGGGAGGCGGACGCGCTGTTGTTCGACAAAGACAGCGGCCGCTTTCACGATCCCGGAAAAATGCACCAACTCGACCACAAGGGCGAATTCTTCGCCGTGCGCGGACCGCTGAACGTGGCGCGCTCGCCGCAGGATACGCCGGTTCTGGTCCTGTCCGGCCTGGCGGCAGGCGACCTCGACATTGCCGCGCGCACAGCCGATGTCATCCTGCTGGACGAAAGGCAGGCAGCGCGGCGCAGGGCACGCCATGACGAATTCAGGCGCCGCGTTTCCGCGTCCGGGCGCGAACCGGATGCCGTGAGAATATTGGCTGACATATCCCTCGCCGCCAACGGCGTCGCCGGGCTGGCCGACAGGATGGAGGAAGAATTCCGGGCGAACAATTGCGACGGATTCAACATCCGGCTGTCCGCGCACATTTCAGCGCTCGACGATTTCACCAATCGCGTTCTGCCGGAGCTGCGGCGGCGCGGCGTGATTCGACAGAGCCATGGGGGCACAACGCTGCGCTCGCATCTGGGACTCAGCGGCGGAGGCGACCGATGACCGCGCGCCAGATGAAGCTCGGCGTCTTTCTGTGGGCGACGGGCCACCATATCGCCGCCTGGCGGCATCCCCAGGCCCATGTGAAGGCCGGGATCGACATCGATCATTACGTCGCGCTGGCGCGCACGGCGGAAGCGGCGAAATTCGACCTGTTGTTCTGCGAGGATGCGGCCGGCCTGCGCGAAGCCGATGTCAGCATCGCCAGCCAGACCTCGCGTTCGATCGGCTTCGAGCCGATCAGCCTGCTTTCCGCACTCGCTGTCCAGACCAGCCGCATCGGCCTCGTCTCCACGGCTTCGACCAGCTACAACGAGCCTTACGGGCTGGCACGAACCTTCCTTTCGCTCGACCAGCTGAGCGGCGGGCGCGCCGGCTGGAACCTGGTCACGTCGGCCAGCCCGATCGAGGCCGCCAACTTCGGCGCAACGGGTCTCAGACCCCACGCCGATCGTTATGAACGGGCACGAGAATTCGCCGAAGTCGTCACCAGGCTTTGGCACGGCAAGCTCGGCGCCTCCGGCCATGACGGCCAGAGCTTTTCGGTGTGCGATCCACTCGATTTGCCGCGTTCGCCGCAGGGCGCCCCGGTCATGGTTCAGGCCGGCGCCTCGGATGTCGGCCGCGATCTCGCCGCTCGCACCGCCGATGTGGTGTTCACCGCCGCGCAGACTTTCGCGGAAGCGAAGGCTTTCTACGACGATCTCAAGGGCCGTCTGGCGGCCTATGGACGCGAACCGGACGACATCAAGATCATGCCCGGCGTCGCCCCGGTGGTGGCGGAAACCGAAGCGGAAGCGCGGGCGAAATACGAGGAGCTGCAGGAGCTGATCCCCGATGACGTCGGCGTAGCGCTGCTGTCCAGCTATCTCAGCATCTCCGATCTTCGGCGCTATCCGCTCGACGGGCCGCTGCCCGAATTGCCGGAGAGCGAAGGCATGAAAAGCCGGCAGGCCCTGGTCATCGAGCAATCGCGCCGCGACGGCCTTTCCATCCGCCAGCTTGCCCGCCATTTCGCCGGCGCACGCGGCCATTGGCGCATCGTCGGGACCGCGGTGCAGATCGCAGACGAACTCCAGGCCCGGTTCGAGGGCGGTGCGGCGGACGGCTTCAACGTCATGCCGTCATATTTCCCCGGCGAACTCGATGCCTTCGCCACCCTAGTTGTGCCGGAGCTGCAGCGGCGCGGCCTGTTTCGCAGGGAGTATGAGGGCCGCACACTGCGCGATCATCTGGGCTTGAAGCAACCGGTATAGCCGCGACGTGACCTTACCCGGCCAACGTCCTATCATGCGGCATCTGACGTCCGGCATTTGACGCGGCGCCGTGATTGACCAGCGCCGTCATGATCTCGGCGGCCGCTAGCGCGGCAATGACGGATGGGCGCTTGTCTTTCACGGCGTCACCGCCAATTGGGGAAACGAGGCGGGCAAACTGCGCTTCCGTACCCTCCGCCGATTTCAGCAACCAGTTCCTGAACGTCGCTTTCTTGGTCTTCGAGCCGATCATGCCGACATAGGCGGTGTCGCCACGCTTCAGGGCTTCGGCGACAATCAGGAAGTCCAGCGCATGATCATGGGTGAGGATGGCGAAGGCGCTGCCTGCAGGCGCGTTGCGCACCTCGGCTTCAGGCATCGGGGTCAGCCGCGTCTCGACGGCTTCCGGCATTCCGTCTAGCGCGTCGGCCCGTGTTTCGATGACAACGGCACGCACAGGGAGAAGCGCTACCGCGGAGGCCAGCGCCTGCCCGACGTGGCCGCCGCCGAAGATGTAGACATAAGGCAGTTCAGCCTGCTCGATTTCCGCGGCCGAAATCAGCTCCTGCGCCAACGTCGCATCGACGAGGCGGATCGACACCTCGACGCGCCCGCCGCAGCATTGGCCGATCTCCGGACCGAGCGCCACGTCGAGGATCACGTGGGCGTCGGGGCGGGTCTCTTCACCCTCCCCCTTGTGGATAGGGTTGGACGACGTCGTCGTCGAGGGATCTGTGAACGCCGCTCCCCCGCCCCGTTTCGCTGACGCCGCTTCGCGGCGTCCGCTCGCCGACCCTCCCCGCAAGGAGGAGGGTAAAGAGCCCAGCATCTGCCGTGCCTTGTCGATGGCCATATATTCCAGTTGGCCGCCGCCGATCGTGCCCGATGTCGCTGCTTGCGAGACGAGCATGAAGGCGCCCTTCTCGCGCGGCGTCGAGCCCTTCGTCGCCGCGACCTCGACGAGCGCGACCCGGCCGGTTTGGCCAAGAAAGGCTTTCAGGCTTTGCACAGTCGTGTTCATTTTTTACATTCCCTGTCGGGAAATATAGGCCTTTTCGGCCTGTTTTGCACGTTTTGCCGGAGTCAGGTCTTCGCCTCTTTCTTCAGCCGCTCGATCGCCATCAGCACGCGTTCCGGTGTCGCAGGCGCATCGAGACGTGGACAGATCCTGTGGTCGGCGACGCTTGCCACCGCGTCGGACAGGGCATGCAGCACCGACATGCCGAGCGGGAAGGGCGGCTCGCCGACCGCCTTGGAGCGATGGATCGTCGGCTCACCGGCCTCCGGCCAATCGGCCAGTGTCACGTTGAAGATCTTAGGCCGGTCCGACGCCAGCGGGATCTTATAGGTCGAGGGCGCATGCGTGCGCAGCCGGCCCTTGTCATCCCACCACAGTTCCTCGGTCGTCAGCCAGCCCATGCCCTGGATAAAGCCGCCCTCGACCTGGCCGAGGTCGATGGCGCGGTTCAGCGAGCGGCCCGTCTCGTGCAGGATGTCGGTGCGTTCGACCATGTATTCGCCGGTCAGCGTGTCGACCGAGACTTCCGAGCAGGAGGCGCCATAGGCGAAATAATAGAAAGGACGGCCCTCGCCCTTGTCGCGGTCCCAGTGGATCTTCGGCGTCTTGTAAAAGCCGGCCGCCGAAAGCTGGATGCGGGCCATATAGGCCTGCTTGACGAGGTCGGCGAAAGGTATCTCCTGGTTGCCGATTCGCACCCTGTTGGGCAGGAACAGCACCTGGTCGCGTGGCACCTGGTATTTCTCGGCGGCGAAATCGGTCAGCCGGTCCTTGATCTGGCGGGCGCCATTCTGCGCCGCCATTCCATTGAGGTCGGTGCCGGACGACGCGGCGGTGGCCGAGGTGTTCGGCACCTTGCCGGTGGTCGTCGCGGTGATCTTCACCTGGTCGAGATCGATCTGGAACTCTTGCGCCACCACTTGCGCCACCTTGACGTTGAGGCCCTGCCCCATCTCGGTGCCGCCATGGTTCAGATGCACCGAACCGTCGGTGTAGACATGCACCAGCGCGCCGGCCTGGTTGTAATGCGTGGCGGTAAACGAGATGCCGAATTTGACCGGCGTCAGTGCGAGGCCTCGCTTGATGAAGCGGCTGTTGTTGTTGAAGGCCGAGATTTCGCGCCGGCGCCTTGCATAGCTGGCGCTTTCTTCCAGTTCCGCGACGATGCGGTGGATGATGTTGTCCTCGACCGCCTGGTGGTAGGGCGTGACGTTGCGGTCGGCGGTTCCATAGAAATTCCGCTTGCGGATCTCAAGCGGGTCCTTGCCGACGGCAAACGCCACCTCGTCGATGATACGCTCGGCGCCGACCATGCCTTGAGGGCCGCCGAAGCCGCGAAAGGCGGTGTTCGAGACCGTGTTGGTGTAGAGCGGCGCCGACTGTGCATGCACAGCCGGCCAGAAATAGGTGTTGTCGCAGTGGAACAGCGCGCGGTCGGTGACCGGGCCTGAAAGGTCCGCAGAAAAGCCGCAGCGCGCCGCGAACATGAAGTCGACGCCGAGAATATTGCCCTCATCGTCGAAGCCGGCTTCGTAGTCGATGAGGAAATCGTGCCGCTTGCCGGTGGCGATCATGTCGTCATCGCGATCGGGCCGGATTTTCACTGCCCGATGATGCTTCTTGGCTGCGATCGCGGCCAGCGCTGCAAACTGGTTGCCCTGCGTTTCCTTGCCGCCGAAGCCGCCCCCCATGCGACGCATTTCCACGGTAATGGCGTTGCTCGGCACGCCGAGTGCATGACCAACCATGTGCTGGACTTCGCTCGGATGCTGCGTCGAGGAATAGATGGTGACGTCCTGATCCTCGCCGGGAACCGCCATCGCGATATGCCCTTCGAGGTAGAAATGCTCCTGGCCGCCGACGCGCATTTTTCCTTTCAGCCGGCGGGGGGCCTGACGGATCGCAGCAGCCGCGTCGCCGCGCTTCAGCGTCAGAGGCGGCGTGACGAGTTTGTCCTTGCTCGGATCAAGCGCGCCGATGTCGGTGACGAAAGGCAATTCCTCGTATTCGACCCTTGCCAGCCTCGTGGCGCGCCGCGCCTGCTCGCGCGTCTCGGCAATCACGCAAAAGATCGGCTGGCCGAAAAACTGTACCTTGCCGTCGGCGAGTACCGGCTCGTCATGGCGCCCGGTCGGCGAAATGTCGTTCTCGCCCGGCACATCCTTTGCCGTGAGCACGTCGATCACGCCGGGGGCGGCGCGCACCGCCGACAGGTCCATTTTGGCGATGGCGGCATGCGTGGCCGTGGCCAAGCCGAGGCAGCCATGCAGCGTGCCCGCCGGTTCGGGCATATCATCGATGTAAACGGCGCTGCCGCTGACATGCTTGTGCGCGGAATCATGGCGCTGGTCTGTGGCGACGCCGCCGACGATCTTTTCGGCCTTTAAATTGGCGCTGGCGTGCTTGTTCATCATGCCGCCTCGTTGCGCGACACCTGGAACGGTGCCCTGGTGCCGGTGGTTTCGACAAAGAAACGCAGCAACAAGTTTTTCGCCGCCAAAGCCCGATATTCAGCGCTTGCCCGCATGTCGGTGAGCGGCGTGAAATCCGTTGCGTATTCGGTCATCGCCGCCTCGACTGTTTCTTCGGTCCAGGGTTTGCCGAGCAGAGCTTTCTCGACCGCCGCAGCCCGCTTCGGCGTCGCCGCCATGCCGCCATAGGCGATGCGGATATCGGCCACGGTGCCGTCCCTGGCCAAGGTCAGAAAAAACGCGCCGAGGGCGGCGGTGATATCCTCGTCGCGGCGCTTGGTGATCTTGTAGACGCCGAACTTCGTTTCGTTTGCCGGAACCGGCACATGCACGGCCTCGACGAACTCGCCGGCCTGCCGGTCCTGCTTGCCATAGGCGATGAAGAAATCCTCGAGCGGGATCGTGCGCCGCTTGCTTCCACGGCGCAGCGTCAGCCGCGCGCCGAGCGCGATGAATGGCGGCGGTGTGTCGCCGATCGGCGAGCCATTGGCGATGTTGCCGCCGATCGTGCCCATGTTGCGCACCTGTTCGCCGCCGATGCGATCGAACAATGGCCCGAGCGCCGGGATGCGTTTCGACAGCATCGCGAAGGCATCGGAATAGGTGACGCCGGCGCCGATCGAGATCACGTCCTTGTCCTCGGCAATGGCGCACAGCCCGTCGAGATTGCCGATGAAGATGACAGGCGAAATATCGCGCATGTGCTTGGTCACCCAGAGACCGACATCGGTCGAGCCGGCGACGATGGTGGCGCCCGGTTCCTTGTCGAGCACGGCGGCGAAATCGTCAACGTCAGCCGGCACGACGAGCCGCGCCTTGCCGGCGCCGATCTCGATCCGTGCGCCGTCGCCCATCGCCTCGAGTCTGGCCATGATCGACTGACGCTCCAGCGCCAGCGGATCCTTCTGTGCTTTGCCGTAGCTGGAGATGGCGCGAGCCGCGCGCATGATCGCCTCATAGCCGGTGCAGCGGCAGAGATTGCCCTGCAAGGCCTTTTCGATAGCCGCGTCCGACGGTTCCGGTGATTTCATCCACAAGCCGTAAAGCGACATGACGAAACCTGGCGTGCAGAAGCCGCATTGCGAACCGTGGAAATCCACCATCGCCTGCTGCACCGGGTGCAACTGGCCCGGCGTTCCACGGAGATGCTCGACCGTCACGACATGGGTGCCGTCCAACGAACCCAGAAAGCGGATGCAGGCGTTGACACTTTCATAGACCAGTTCGCCGGCGGAAAGCCTGCCGACCAGCACGGTGCAAGCGCCGCAATCGCCCTCTGCGCAGCCTTCCTTGGTGCCGCGCAGCGATCGGTCGAGCCGCAGCCAGTCGAGCAAGGTCGCGTCAGGCGCCACGGATGACAGCACGACATCCCTGCCGTTGAGGATAACACGAATATCGTTACGGATCTTGACCTCGGCCACGTCTCAGCTCCCCCTGTAAGTCGAATAGCCGTAGGGCGAGACGAGCAGCGGCACATGATAGTGCACGGCATCCGCCATGCCGAAGCGGATCGGCACGGTGTCGAGGAAGGCCGGCTCGGGCAGTTTCGTTCCCTGGCGCCGCAGATAGTCGCCAGCGGCGAAAACCAGCTCGTATTCGCCGGTCTGGAAATCCGCGTCGGCCAAAAGCGGTGCGTCGCAACGGCCATCGGCGTTGGTGGCGACCGTCTTCAGATGCGTCCTGGCCGGGCCATCGATCCGGTAGAGCGCGATCGACAATCCCGCCGCGGGCTTGCCGGTTGCCGTATCCAGGACATGGGTCGTCAGACGCCCGCCATCGATTTTCGACGTTTCTGCCATTGTCCGCCTCCCATTCCAATACGAACAAACCGGCCGGTACAGCCAAACATTGCTGATGAATTGTGCGCCAATTAAAGGCGATGCATAAGTCCCGGTCGAGCGGAGTGCGACAAAAACACTTTCAAAAATTTTCGGGGGAATGCGAGAAGCACCCTTTCGATATCCTGATCATACTTCGGGCGATGCCCCGTGGGAGGGACGATGCGTTACACCAGAGACATGCGCGGCTACGGAGCCAATCCGCCGGATCCCAAATGGCCCGGTGGCGCGCATGTGGCCGTGCAATTCGTCGTCAATTACGAAGAAGGCGGCGAGAACTGCGTCCTGCATGGCGACAAGGCTTCGGAAGCCTTCCTGTCGGAAATCGTCGGCGCGGCTCCCTGGGCGGGCCAACGCCATTGGAACATGGAATCGATCTACGAATATGGGGCGCGGGCAGGCTTCTGGCGGCTGCTTCGCCTGTTCACCGAGGCCGAGGTGCCAGTGACCTGTTACGGCGTCGCCACGGCACTCGCCCGCTCGCCCGATCAGGTGACGGCGATGCAGGATGCCGGCTGGGAGATCGCCTCGCACGGGCTGAAATGGATCGACTACCGCGACCACAGCGCCGAGGACGAGCGCCGCGACCTCAAGGAGGCGATCCGGCTGCACTACGAAGTGACAGGCACGCGCCCGACGGGCTGGTACACCGGCCGGACGTCGGTCAACACCGTGCGGCTGGTGGCGGAGGAAGGCGGCTTCGACTACGTCTCCGACACTTATGACGACGAACTGCCCTACTGGTTCGCGGATGACGGGACCGACAGGCCACAGCTCATCATCCCCTACACGCTCGATGCCAACGACATGCGCTTCGCCACGCCGCAGGGCTTCAACTCGGGCGACCAGTTCTTCGCTTATCTGAAGGACAGTTTCGACACGCTCTATGCCGAAGGCAAGGCTGGGCGGCCGCGCATGATGAATATCGGCCTGCACTGTCGCCTCGTCGGGCGGCCGGGGCGGGTGGCGGCGCTGAAGCGCTTCGTCGACTATGTGAAGTCGCACGACAAGGTCTGGCTGGCGCGGCGTATCGACATCGCCAGGCATTGGCGCGAGACCCATCCATACAAGCAGCCGGTGCTGCGCCCTTCGAGGATGGAATTCGAGGCCTTCGTGCATGCTTTCGGCGGCGTTTTCGAACATTCGCCGTGGATAGCCGAGCGCGCCTACGAGCTGGAACTTGGCCCGGCGCACGACAGCGCCGGCGGCCTGCACAATGCGCTCTGCCGCGTTTTCCGCGCCGCAAGCGAAACGGAGCGGCTGGGCGTGCTCAACGCCCATCCAGACCTTGCCGGCAAGCTGGCAAGGGCCAGGCGGCTGACGGCGGAATCAGCCAGGGAACAGGCTTCGGCCGGCCTCGATGCGCTGACCGACAAGGAGCGCGAGCTGTTTTCCAAGCTTAACGCCGCCTACGTCACCACCTTCGGTTTCCCGTTCATCGTCGCGGTGAAGGGCAAGACCAGGCAAGAAATCCTGGCGGAGTTCGAAAGGCGCATCGGCAACAGCCGCGGCGTCGAATTCGAGACCGCCTGCAAACAGGTCGAGCGCATCGCGCTCTTCCGCCTCAAGGACATGCTTCCGCAATAGGTTTGAACCCATGGATACGATCAGAATGCCCGAGCGAACCTATTATGCTCCACATGGCGGCCATTCCGGCCAGAGTGAGCTTCTGACCGGCCGCGCCGTCTTCACCGAGGCCTATGCCGTCATCCCCAAGGGCGTGATGCAGGACATCGTCACCAGCGCCCTGCCATTCTGGGACAAGACCCGCGTCTGGATATTGTCGAGGCCGCTGTCGGGCTTTGCCGAGACGTTTTCGCAGTACATCGTCGAGATCGCGCCCGGCGGTGGCAGCGACCGGCCGGAACCCGATGCCGGCGCCGAGGGCGCCTTGTTCGTGGTCGAAGGCGAACTGACCGTCCTGCTTGCCGGCGAAAGACATGTCTTGCGGCCGGGCGGCTTCGCCTTCCTGCCGCCGTCGAGCGGCTGGACTGTTCGCAACGAAAGCAATGCGGCTGTCCGCTTTCACTGGATACGCAAGGCTTATGAGCCCGTCAGCGGCCTCGAGGTCCCACAAGCCTTCTTCACCAACGAGCAGGACATCGGGCCGACGCCGATGCCCGGTACCGACGGCCGTTGGGCGACGACGCGCTTCGTCGATCCGGCCGACATGCGCCATGACATGCACATGACCATCGTCACCCTCGAACCGGGCGCGGTCATTCCCTTTGCCGAGACCCATGTCATGGAGCACGGGCTCTATGTCCTGGAAGGCAAGGCCGTCTACCGGCTCAACCAGGACTGGGTCGAGGTGGAGGCCGGCGACTATATGTGGCTGCGCGCCTTCTGTCCGCAGGCCTGCTATGCCGGCGGACCGGGAAAATTCCGCTATCTGCTCTACAAGGACGTCAACCGGCACGCCAAGCTCGGCAGTGCCGGGATCGCAGGGCGTGCGCCGTGACCCGCATCGTCGCGCGGCCGCTGACCCGCGAGGGCTTTGCCCCGTTCGGCGATGTCATCGACATGGGCGGCGACAACCACTACCCGATCAATGGCGGCAAGGCCGAGCGCTACCATGATCTGGCGACCGCCGAGGCCGTGGGGCCGAATGCGCGCGTGCTGATCTCGATGGTGCGCGGCACGCCTTACGAATTGCCGCTGGCGCTGACCATGGTCGAGCGTCACCCGCTCGGCAGCCAGGCCTTTGTCCCGCTGTCGCCACGACCGTTCCTGGTCGTCGTCTGTCATGACGGCAAGGACGGTCCGGCCGAGCCGCATGCCTTCATCACCAAGCCAGGGCAAGGCATCAATTATTCACGCAATCTATGGCACGGCGTACTGACGCCATTGGGTGAGCCCCAGGATTTCCTGATCGTCGACCGTGGCGGCGACGGCTCCAATCTCGAAGAATTCCATTTTTCGCACGCCTACGAGATTCATCTCCCCGACGAGATCCTTTGATGACCGACATTTCGCTGATCGACCGCCTGCTCGACGTCATCGAGCACGACATCGTGCCGAAGACGCAGGAAGGCGTCGCCCATGGCAACAAGCTGTTCGGCGCGGCGATCCTGAAGAAAGGCGACCGCTCGCTGGTGCTGGCCGAAACCAACAACGAGATCGAAAACCCGCTCTGGCATGGCGAAGTGCACTGCCTGAAACGCTTCTACGAAATGCCCAAAGCCGAACGTGTCGACACCAAGGAGGCCATCTTCCTGGCCACGCACGAGCCCTGTTCGCTCTGCCTGTCGGCGATCACCTGGACCGGTTTCGACAATTTCTACTATCTGTTCAGCCACGAGGATTCGCGCGACAGTTTTGCCATCCCGCACGATCTGAAAATCCTGAAAGAGGTCTTCACCCTCGATCCCGGCGGTTACAATGCCGAGAACGCCTATTGGAAGAGCTTTTCGATCCGCAGGCTGGTGCGGGCGCTGCCCGAGGCGGAACGCGGGCGGCTGGAGGCGCGCATCGGCAAGATTGCAGCACTTTATGAAGCGCTCTCTGGCGACTACCAGGCCAACAAGGCCGAGAACGACATTCCGCTGAACTGAGGGCACCAAGCAGCGGCACAGGTCGCATATTCCACTGCTCCAGTCGCGAATGGCGATTGAAACTTGCCGCGCCGCGAGGCGTTATGCGCGCCATGAAAACCGTCACCGAGTTTCCCCGCAAGGTCGTCGAATTCCCTGATATGGGCATCGTTATGCCGGATGGCTGCCGGCTGTCGGCGCGGGTGTGGATGCCGGAAGATGCCGGCGACGATCCGGTGCCTGTCATCCTCGAGCACCTGCCCTACCGCAAGCGCGACGGCACCATCTTTCGCGACCAGCTGACGCATCCCTATTTCGCCGGCCACGGCTATGCCTCGATCCGTGTCGACATGCGCGGCAATGGCGATTCCGAAGGGCTGATGGACGACGAATATTCCGAGCAGGAGTTGCAGGACGCCTGCGACGTCATCGCCTGGGCGGCGGCTCAACCCTGGTGCAACGGCAATGTCGGCATGATGGGTATTTCCTGGGGCGGCTTCAACTGCCTGCAGGTGGCAGCCATGCAGCCGTCGGCGCTCAAGGCGGTCATCAGCCTGTGCTCGACCGTTGATCGCTATGCCGACGACATCCACTACAAGGGCGGCTGCCTGCTGCTGGAAAATTTCGGCTGGGCCTCGACAATGCTGTCCTATTCGTCACGGCCGCCGGACCCGCTGCTGGCGGGCGACAACAGATGGCGCGACCTGTGGCTCAGCCGACTGGAGAACCAGTCGTTCCTTTTGCCGCTCTGGCTTGGCCACCAGCACCGCGACGCCTACTGGAAACGCGGCTCGATCTGCGAGGATTTCTCCGCCGTCAAGGCCGCGGTGCTGTCGATCGGCGGCTGGCATGACGGCTACCGCAACACCATCTCGCATCTCGTCGCCAACATCGAGGCGCCGGTCAAAGGCATCGTCGGCCCCTGGATCCACAAATACCCGCATTATGCCGGGCCCCAGCCGGCAATCGGCTTCCTGCAGGAAGCGCTACGCTGGTGGGACCGCTGGCTAAAGGGCGTCGAGACCGGCGTCGAGGCCGACCCGGCCTACCGCGCCTATGTGATGGACAGCGTGCGGCCGGCGCGCTGGCATCCGGAACGGCCGGGCCGCTGGGTGGCGGAGCGGCAGTGGCCTTCGCCCGACATCAAGACGCAAACGATCGAATTGATCCCGGCGGGCGGTAAATCCGTCACCATCGCTTCGCCGCAAAGCTGTGGGCTGGCCGGCGGTGAGTATTTCCCGTTCACCTTCGGCCCGGAATTGCCGGGCGACCAGCGTCCCGACGACGCGCTGTCGGTGTGTTTCGACCAGCCGGAACTCGCCGAGGCGATCGACGTCGTCGGCGCACCGGAAGTCGACGTCCGGTTATCCTGCGACCGCCCGCAGGCCAACATCGCGGTGCGGCTTTGCGACGTGCATCCCGATGGCGCCTCCGAACTGATCTCCTATGGCGTGCTCAACCTGACGCATCGCCTCTCGCACGAATTCCCGCAAGCGCTTGTCCCCGGCGAGAGCGTTTCGGCACGCGTCGTGCTCGACCAGTGCGCCTATCGCGTGCCGGCCGGCCACCATTTGCGCATAGCCGTCTCGAACGCCTATTGGCCCATGATCTGGCCCTCGCCGGAGCCGGTCCGCCTGAGCCTGTCGGCGGCGACGCTGAAGCTGCCGCTGCGCCCGCTGGCGACGGGCGACGAGGTCACGTTCGCCGCGCCGGAGGCTGCTTCCCCCTGGGCAACCGAGACGATCCGCCCGGCCAATTCGGAACGCCGCGTCGACCGCGACGAGAAGACCGGCATCGTCACGCTTTCCATAGAAGACGATTTCGGCGAGGTGCGCGATCTTGCACATGGCCTGGCGAACGGCAGCATCGCCCGCGAGACCTGGACGATCCATCCGGACGATCCGTTGTCGGCTGGGGGACGGACGCATTGGACGCAAACCCTGTCGCGAAGCGGATGGTCGGTGCGCACCGAAACATCGGCCGAAATACGCTCGGACGCCAAAAACTTCATCGTAAGCGCCCGAATTGAAGCTTACGAAGGCGAAAAACTCGTCTTCGAACGCGATTTTGAACAGGCGGTTCCGCGCTCGCTTGTTTGAGCGGCAAGGCATTGGTCCAATTGCGACGTGCCATTTACGCCACGGCATGTCGCATTCGGTCTTGCTTACCGCTTTCCCTTGCGGTCATTATTCCCCTCACAAGAAACAAGAAAACGACCACTAAGGTCGAACCAACAGAGTGAGGAACTCAAAATGTCAAACGAACTGGAATTCCTTAGCCGACGCGTCGCCTCAGGCAAGCTCAGCCGTCGGGATTTTCTCGGCCGGGCGGCAGCGCTCGGCGTCACCGCGACCTTCGCCAACTCACTGCTTTCGAGCGCGGCGCGCGCAGCCGGCCCGGTCAAGGGCGGCACGCTCAAGGCAGGCCTGGTTGGCGGCGAGTCCACCAACAGCCTGGATCCAGCCCTGTTCATGACGCAGGTGCCGTTCGCCTTCGGCAAGATGTGGGGCGAACTGATCGTCGAGCTTTCCCCAGAGGGCAAGCTCGAGAACCGCATCGCCGAGGAGATCGGCTCGTCCGACGATGCCAAGGTCTGGACACTGAAGATCCGCGACGGCGTCGAATTCCACAATGGCAAGACGGTGACCGCCGAAGACGTCGCCGCCACGCTCGAGCGTCATTCGGACGAGAAGTCGAAGTCCGGCGCGCTCGGCTACATGAAAGGCATCGAAAGCATCAAGGCCAGCGGCAAGGAAGTGGTGCTGACGCTGAAGGAGGCCAATGCCGATCTGCCCTACCTGCTCAGCGACTACCACCTGATCGTCCAGCCCAATGGCGGCAAGGACAAGGCCGATGCCGGCATCTCGGCGGGCCCTTACAAGGTCACCACCAACGAGCCCGGCGTGCGCCATGGCGGCGAGCGCTTCGCCAATTACTGGCAGGGCGACAAGATGGGCCATGCCGACCAGATCGAGATCATCGTCATCAACGACGCTACGGCCCGTACGGCCGCCCTGCAGGGCGGCCAGGTCAACATGGTCAACCGCGTCGAGCCGAAGATCGTCGACCTGATCAAACGCGTGCCGGGCGTCACCATCCGCAACCATGCGGGACCGGGCCACTACGTCTTCATCATGCACTGCAATACGGCGCCGTTCGACAACAACGACCTCAGGATGGCGCTGAAGCTGGCGATCGACCGCGAAGAAATGCTGAAGAAGGTGCTGCGCGGTTACGGTTCGCTCGGCAATGATTTCCCGATCAATGCCGCCTACCCGCTGTTCACCGAGATCGAGCAGCGCACATACGATCCGGACAAGGCCAAGTTCCACTACAAGAAGTCGGGGCATGACGGCGCGGTGCTGCTCAGGACCTCCGACGTCGCCTTTCCCGGCGCCGTCGACGCGTCCCAGCTTTTCCAGCAGAGCGCGGCCAAGGCCGGCATCCAGATCGAGCTCAAGCGCGAGCCGGGCGACGGCTACTGGAACGAGGTCTGGAACAAGCAGCCCTTCTGCGCCTCCTATTGGGGCGGACGCTCGACCCAGGACCAGATGTACTCGACCGCCTACCTGTCGACCGCCGACTGGAACGACACGCGTTTCAAGCGCCCGGATTTCGACAAGATGGTGCTGGCGGCGCGCGCCGAGCTGGACGAGGCCAAGCGCAAGGCGATGTATCACGACATGGCCGTCATGGTGCGCGACGAAGGCGGCCTGATCCTGCCGATGTTCAACCAGTTCATCGACGCCACCGGCGCCAAGGTGGGCGGCTGGGTGGACGATCCGCACCAGGAGTTGATGAATGGCTATGCCCTGGCAAAGTGCTGGCTCGAAGCCTGAGCCGGCCTTGCCCAGATGTCCTCACCCATCGTGAAACTGGTGGCCCAGCGCGTCGCGCTGGGCATCCTCCTTTTGTTGGCCGTCTCGGTCCTGATCTTCGCCGGCACACAGATCCTGCCCGGCGACGTCGCGCAAGCCATCCTAGGGCAGTCGGCGACACCGGAATCGCTCGCCAATCTGCGTGAGCAGCTTGGGCTCAACGATCCGGCCTATATCAGGTATTTCCGCTGGCTCGGCGGCGTTTTGACCGGCGATCTCGGGACCGCCATGTCGAGCGGACAGGATATCGCAACATCGATCAAGGGCCGGCTGTGGAACACGCTTTTCCTCGCCTTCTGGGCGGCGATCGTGGCCATTCCACTGGCCATAACGCTTGGCCTGATCGCGGTGCGCTACCGCAACGGCTGGGTCGACAAGCTGATCTCGGGACTGGCGCTCGCCTCGACCTCCTTCCCGGAATTCTTCATCGGCTACTTGCTGGTCTTCTACTTCGCGGTTCAGCATCAGTGGTTCCCCGCCATCTCGACCGTCTATGACGGCATGCCTTTCGGTGAACGCATGCAGGCGATCGCGCTGCCGGCGGCGGCGCTGACGCTGGTGGTGCTTGCCCATATGATGCGCATGACGCGCGCTGCGATCCTAAACGTCATGCAATCGGCCTATGTGGAGACCGCCGAGCTCAAGGGGCTCTCGGCTTTCGCGGTCATCCGCAAACATGCCTTCCCGAACGCCATCGCGCCGATCATCAACGTCGTCATGCTCAACCTCGCCTATCTGATCGTCGGCGTGGTCGTGGTCGAAGTGATCTTCGTCTATCCCGGCATGGGGCAGTATCTGGTCGATCACGTCACCAAGCGCGACGTGCCGGTGGTGCAGGCGGTCGGACTGATCTTCGCCGCCGTCTATATCGGCCTCAACATCATCGCTGACATAGCGGCAATCGTCGCCAATCCGCGCCTGAGGCATCCCAAATGAAGAGGGCGGGCATGCTCGACATCAAACGCATCCCCGTGCCCGCGCTGGTCGGCCTGGTGCTGACGGCCCTGTTCGTGCTGGCGGCCATCTTCGCGCCGTGGCTTGCGCCGCACGGCAATGGCGAGATCGTCGGCGACGTCTGGGAGCCCATGTCGGCGGCGCACTGGCTGGGCACCGACAACCTTGGCCGCGATCTGCTGTCGCGCATGATCTATGGTGCGCGCATCACCCTTTTCATCGCAGTGCTCGCCACGGCGTTGTCCTTCTCGCTTGGCGCCATTCTCGGCTTTTCGGCGGCGGTGTTCGGCGGCTGGTTCGACACGCTGCTGTCGCGCCTCGTCGATCTTCTGATGTCGATCCCGACGCTGATCATGGGCCTTGTCGTGCTCTCGGTGCTGCCGACAAACCTGGTGACGCTGATCCTGGTGATGGGCATTCTCGACTCGACCCGCGTCTACCGCCTGTCGCGCGCGGTGGCCGTCGACATCAACGTCATGGACTATGTCGAAGCCGCCAAGCTGCGCGGCGAAGGCAGCACCTGGATCATCTTCCGCGAGATCCTGCCCAATGCGCTGTCGCCGCTGGTCTCGGAACTCGGCCTGCGCTTCATCTATGCCGTGCTGTTCCTGTCGACGCTCTCCTTTCTTGGCCTCGGCGTACAGCCGCCGGATGCCGACTGGGGCGGCATGGTCAAGGAAAACAAGGACGGCATCGTCTTCGGCATTGCCGCGGCGCTCATACCGGCGGCCGCGATCGCGGCGCTTGCGATCTCGGTCAATCTCGTCGCCGACTGGGTGCTCAACCGCACGACAAGCCTGAAAGGAGGACGCGGATGATGGCCGACAGCAAAGCGAAATCCAGCCCGCTCCTCGATATCCGCAACCTGCGCATCGAAGCCATGGTCTACCCACCGGGCGAAGCGCCAAAGACCATCACGCTCGTCCACGACGTCTCGCTGACCCTGGAAAAGGGCAAGGTGCTCGGCCTGATCGGCGAATCCGGTGCCGGCAAGTCGACCATCGGCCTGTCTTCGATGGGTTATGGGCGCGGCGGCGTGCGCATCACCGGCGGCGAGGTGCTCCTCAACGGCCGCGACATCCTCAAGGGCGGCAAGGAAGGTTTCCGCAGGCTGCGCGGCCGCGAGGTCTGCTATGTCGCGCAGTCGGCGGCAGCGGCGTTCAACCCGGCGCACAGGCTGATGGACCAGGTTGTCGAAGCCACCCTCCTGCACGGCAGGGCGACGCGCGCGGAGGCCGAGAAACGCGCCGTCGCGCTGTTCAAGAAGCTGAGCCTGCCCAATCCCGAAACCATCGGCGAGCGTTTCCCGCACCAGGTCTCCGGAGGCCAGCTGCAGCGTGTGATGACGGCGATGGCGCTGTGCTCGGAACCGGACCTGATCGTCTTCGACGAGCCGACGACGGCGCTCGACGTGACGACGCAGATCGACGTGCTGTCGGCGATCAAGGACGCCATCCGCGACACGCATGTGGCCGCGCTTTACATCACCCACGACCTCGCCGTCGTCGCCCAGGTTTCGGACGAGATCATGGTGCTGCGCCACGGCCGTCTGGTCGAATGGGGCGGCACCCGCCAGATCATCAAGGAACCGCGCCAGGAGTACACCAACGCTTTGGTGTCAGTGCACGAGATCGAACACGCCGAGCAGAAACCCGGCGTCTCGCCATTCCTGTCCGTGAAGAACGTCACCGCCGCTTATGGCGGCGGTCATGTCAAGGTGCTGAAGAACGTCTCCGTCGATATCTATCCCGGCCAGACGCTGGCGGTGGTCGGCGAGTCCGGCTCCGGCAAGTCGACGCTGGCGCGCGCCATCACAGGGCTCCTGCCGCCCGAACAGGGCACGGTGACCTTCGACGGGCGCCCGCTTGCCAACCGGCTTGCCGACCGGCCGAAGGAGGATCTGCGGCAGCTGCAGATGATTTACCAGATGGCCGACGTGGCCATGAACCCGCGCCAGACCGTCGGCACCATCATCGGCCGGCCGCTGGAGTTCTATTTCGGCATGCGGGGACGTGAGCGCGACCGGCGCGTCGCCGAATTGCTCGACGAGATCGAGATGGGCAAAGGCTTCCTCGACCGCTATCCGGCGGAGCTGTCGGGCGGCCAGAAGCAGCGCGTCTGCATCGCCCGCTCGCTCGCCGCCAAACCGAAGCTGATCATCTGCGACGAGGTGACCTCGGCGCTCGACCCGCTGGTGGCCAACGGCATTCTCAAGCTTTTGTTGAACCTGCAGCAGCACGAGAAGGTCGCATATCTCTTCATTACCCACGACCTTGCGACGGTAAGGTCGATCGCCGATTCGATCGCGGTGATGTATCGCGGCGAGGTGGTCCGTTACGGTTCCAAAAGCAAGGTGCTCACACCGCCTTTCGATGCCTATACCGACCTCCTGCTGTCCTCGGTTCCGGAAATGGAGATCGGCTGGCTGGAAAAGGCGATCAAGGGGCGACGCATGGCGAGCGCCGGGAACTAGCCAGCGGTTCGCCAGTCAAGGAGATGACGAACGTCATCCGGATGCAACACTGGAGGGCCAGACGTCCTTCGGACGGCATCGCCTGTGTGCGGTTGTTTCAAAAAGGGGTAGGACATGAAGACTGAACTCGACCATCTCGCTGAACTCGCCGGCCAAGGCCGGATATCGCGGCGTGACTTTCTCGGGCGCACCGCGGCGCTGGGCATGTCGGCGGCGCTGGCAACGACGCTGGCCGGGAAAGCCTTCGCGCAGACGCCGGTCAAGGGCGGCATTCTCAAGGCCGGCCTGCAGGGCGGCGAATCGACCAACAGCCTCGATCCGGCGCTGAACCTCAGCCAGGTCACCTTCAGCTTCGGCAAGCAGTGGGGCGAATATCTGGTTCGCCTCACCCCCGACAACAGGTTGGTCAACCTGATCGCCGAGGACATCGGCGCTTCCCCGGATGCCAAGACCTGGACGATCAAGATCCGCGACGGCATCGAGTTCCACAATGGCAAGACGGTCGGCGCGGAGGATGTCGCGGCCACCATCGAGCGCCACGCCGACGAGAAGTCGAAGTCGGGCGCACTCGGCATTCTCAAGAACATCAAGGGCATCAAGGCCAACGGCAAGGAGGTCGTCGTCACGCTTGCCGACGCCGATGCCGACTTCCCCTATCTGATGGCCGACTATCATCTCGTCATCCAGCCCAATGGCGGCAAGGACGATCCGAACGCGGGCATCAGCGCCGGCCCCTATAAGGTGACCGTCAACCAGCCCGGCGTGCGCCATGGCGGCGAGCGCTTCGCCAATTACTGGCAGGGCGACAAGGCGGGCCATGCCGACCAGGTCGAGATCGTCGTCATCAACGATGCGACGGCGCGGCTGGCGGCCCTGCAAGGCGGCCAGGTGCACATGATCAATCGCGTCGAGCCGAAGGTGGTCGATCTCGTCAAGCGCATCCCCGGCGTCAGCATCGAGAACGTTTCGGGCAAGGGCTATTACCCGTTCAACATGTTCTGCGACACCGCGCCCTTCGACAACGGCGATCTCAGGATGGCGCTCAAGCTCGCCATGGACCGCGACGAGATGCTGGAAAAGATCCTGCGCGGCTACGGTTCGGTCGGCAATGACTTCCCGATCAACGAGGCCTATCCGCTGTTTTCGGCCATCGAACAGCGCAAGTTCGACCCGGAAAAGGCTGCAGCGCTCTACAAGAAGTCGGGCCACAGCGGCTCGATCCTGCTGCGCACCTCCGACGTCGCCTTCCCCGGGGCCGTCGATGCGGCACAGCTCTATCAGCAGAGTGCCGCCAAGGCCGGCATCAAGATCGAGATCAAGCGCGAGCCTGGGGACGGCTATTGGTCGGAGGTCTGGAACAAGCAGCCTTTCTCGCTGTCTTACTGGGGCGGGCGTGCCACGCAGGACCAGATGTATTCCACCGGCTATGTGTCGAACGCCGACTGGAACGACACGCGTTTCAAGCGGCCCGAGTTCGACAAGATGCTGTTTGCAGCGCGCGGCGAGCTCGACCAGGACAAGCGCAAGGCGATCTATCACGACATGGCCGTGCTGATGCGCGACGAAGGCGGATTGATCGTGCCTTTCTTCAACCAGTTCATCGACGCCGCCACCAACAAGATCGGCGGCTTCGCCAAGAGCCCGATCGGCGAGATGATGGACGGCTACGCGCTCGCCGAATGCTGGCTGAACGCCTGACATCAAGTTCCTGCCGAGCACGCCGCGTGTCCGTGCGACACGCGGCGTGCTCGTTCCCCCCACAATCGCATGGAGCAGCTCGTGGCGCTCAAGACCAAACTGTTGCTGATCATCCTCGACGGCGTGCCTTACCGGAACTGGCGCCGGCTGATGGGCAACCTCGAAGGCTGGGTGCAGTCGGGCGAAGCGCGGGTATGGAGGATGCGCTCGGTGCTGCCGTCGACCTCGGCCTGCTGTTATGCTTCGATCCACACCGGGGTGCCGCCGCAGGCGCATGGCATTCTTTCCAACGAGAACCGCTTCCGCGTCAGCCAGCCCGACATCTTCTCGGAGGTCACCGGGGCCGGGGGAATAACCGGCGCGGTCACCCACTCCTACTGGTCGGAGTTCTTCCGTTCCTACCCGTTCGACCTCGTCGAGGACATGGAGTATGACGAGCCGGGCGGGCCGATCACGCATGGCCGCTTCCACACCATGACCGGCTACAACGCGCGCAACCAGATGACGCCGAGCGACGTCGACCTGTTCGCCACGCTGACCATGCTGAGCAGCCGCCACGGCATCGATTACGGCATCCTGCACACTTGCACGCTGGACTCGATGGGCCACCGTTTCGGCCATGACTGTCACGAGATGGACCATGCGTGCTACGCGATGGACGGCATGCTGGCCGCTTTCCTGCCGCGCTGGCGCGACGCCGGCTATGAAGTGATCGTCACCGCCGATCACGGCCAGACCGACCGCGGCCACCATGGCGGCCATGATGAGGAGATGCAGGATTTCGCGCTGTATTATTTCGGCGCCGGCAAGGGACCGGATGCCGACACACTGCTCGACCAGCTGCAGCTGGCGCCGACGGTTCTAAGCCGACTGGGGGTGTCGGTGCCGGCGACGATGAAGGCGAAGCCTTTCCTGAGCTAGCTTCCCCTTCACCCACTGGCAAGGCTCATCTTCTTCGGTTAGCCTCCGCAAATTCCTTGGCGGAGGATGAACCTTTTTGAGCCGATCAGCGACAGAGCAGGCAGGAGCCAGGCGGCTCGATCGGTCATGACCGGCGCGATGGAGACCGATCGCGCGCTTGTCGAGCGGGTCGCGAAGGGCGACCGGGCCGCCGTGCGGCTCCTGTTCATGCGCCACCACGCGCGGATATACCGCTTCGTGGCGCGCCAGACGGGATCGGAAATGATGGCTGACGACATCGCGAACGAGGTGTTCCTCGAACTGTGGCGCCAGGCGCCGGGTTTCGAGGGACGTTCCGAAGTCTCGACATGGCTGCTCGGCATCGCCCGCTTCAAGGCGCTGTCCCTGTTGCGCAAGAAAAAGGAAGACTGGATCGACGACGAGGCCGCAGCCGCGGTGCCCGACGGCGCCGATACGCCCGAGATCGTTGCCATGAAGGAGGACAAGAGCACTGCCTTGCGCCGCTTCATCGATGCCTTGCCGCGCGAGCATCGCGTGGTCATCGATCTCGCCTATTATCAGGGGCAATCGGTGACCGAGATCGGCGAGGTGCTCGACATCCCGGTCGCGACCGTCAAGACCCGCATGTTTTATGCCCGCAAGAAACTCGGCGAAGCCCTCAAGGCCGCCGGTTACGACAGGGGGTGGCCATGAGCGCCGCTGAAAAGATGTCGCGCCGCGACGAAATGGAAACGTTGCTGCCGTTCTACCTGAACGGTTCGCTGGAAGGCTCGGAACTGGAGGCCGTCGAGGAATGGCTGGCCAGCGATCCGACGGCGATGGCCGCCCTTGGCGAGGCGGAGGCTGAATTCTCCAGCACCGCGGCCGCCAATGAGGCGATCCGTCCGCCGGCCGACGCGCTGAGCCGCTTTTCCAGGGCGCTCGATGCGGAGGCTGGCCCGGCGCGCGCCGCCGCCGGTTCGTCCTGGCTGGCGCAGGCCTGGGGCCGTTTCATGGCGCTGCCGGTCGGCGTCGCCTGGGCGGCGGCCGCGGCTCTGCTGGCGCTGGTCATGGTGCAGTCGTTCGTGCAGCCCGGCGGCAAGGACGGCAATTTCGAGATCGCGGGCGCGCAGGACGAGATGGCGAAGATGCCGTTCGCCCTGGTCAAGTTCAAGCCCGACGCGAAAATGTCCGACATCGCCGCCTTTCTCGGCAGCAGCGGCCTGAAGATCCTGGACGGACCGACCGCCGGGGGCGTGTTCCGGCTCGGCATTCCGGCCGCCAACGCGGCCGACTACACCAGGCAACTCGGCCTTGTTGCCGCCCAGCCTTTCACCGACACCGTGATCGAGGGAAGGAAACCGGCCGATGGCGGCTGAGGCGGTCATCCGATTTGCGGCAATTCTTGCGGCAGCGATGACGATCGCCACCGGGCCTGCGTCGGCGCAGGGCAACGACGCCAATGCCAACCGGGGAAAGATCGACTGCCGCAACGGCACCGATGCGGCGGGCGCCGACTGTGGCAAGGACGGCAAGAGCATCAGTGACGGCGCGGCCGGTGCCGTGTTTCTTCCCGCCCTGATCGTCGACCTGTTCCCCAATCCGGCCGCTCCCGCGGCACCGGTGCCGACGCCACGGCCGGACCCGGCGGCGCCGCCCGCCGGCACGCAGGCCGGACTGCCTTCGGGCGGGCCGATCGTCTCGCCAAGCGATCTCATCGCCGTTCAGCCGCCACGCGCCGTGGCCGGCGATTTCGTGCCCGACGAGGTGCTGGTGACCGTCGATGGCGATGCGGGCGCCGTGCAGCAGATCGCCGCTTCCTTCGGCCTCGATGTGCGCTCGCAGCGGCAATCATTTTTGCTCGGCACCACGCTTGTGCGCTTCGGCATTCCCGACGGTCGCCCCGTCGGCGTGGTGCTGGCGCAGCTTGCCGCCGACAGCCGCACGCAGCGGCGTGAGCCCAACCATATCTATTCGCTTCAGCAGGCGGCGGGCATCGTCAACTATGCGTTCGAGCGCATCGCGCTCGACGCCAACCATGCGAGCGGCGAGAACGTCCGCGTCGCGGTAATCGATACCGGCGTCGACGACACCAATCCGACGCTGGCCGGGGTCATCGCCGGCCAGTTCGACGCCATGCCCGACGTGCCGGTCGAAAAGCGCGACCACGGCACTTCGGTCGATGGGCTGATCGCCGGCGTCGGCGCGCTCAGGGGCATGGCGCCCGGCGCCAGGATCTATCACGCACGTGCCTTCGAAGGCGGCAAGTCGACAATGGACGTCATCCTCGCTGCGCTCGACTGGGCGGCCGAGCAGGACGTGCGCATCATCAATATGAGTTTCGTCGGTCCGAAGAACGACCTGCTCGGCATCGCCTGCCGCAATGCACGCGCGCTCGGCATGGTTCTTGTCGCCGCCGCCGGCAACAACGGGCCCAAGGCGCCCTATGGCTACCCGGCCGCCTTCGACGGCGTCATCGCGGTGACCGCCACCGACGCCAGGGATGGGCTGATGCCGCAGGCCAATCGCGGCGCCTATGTCTTCATCTCGGCGCCGGGCGTCGAGATGGTGGCGCCGAGCGGAGCCGGCTCGGATGTCGTCACCGGCACATCGTTCGCCGCCGCGATCGTCTCGGGCGCCATCGCCAATCTCATCCACGCCGCGCCGGACCGCTCGGCCGTCGCCATCGAAAAGGCGCTTGCCGCAACGGCCCGGGATCTCGGTTCGAAAGGGCGGGACGATGACTTCGGCTACGGGCTGCTGGACATCAAGGCCGCCGAGACGGCGAAGGAATGATCCTTGGCAACATGCTCCTAAATTCAATCGGCTATTTGCGATGGCCGAGACGGGACGAATGCTGGACTAAACATCTAGAGGGCCGGACCCAACCGAACGGCGCTTCCATCATAGAAGCGTGACAGCCGAAAGCGGCTGAGATCATGCCCACTCGCGTTACCCTGTATCAGGTCGGAAACGACGCGACCGATTCCAGGTCCGATACCGAAGCCGTGACCACTCATTCCCGTGGCCACGAAAAGACCGACGACTGCCCGGGCGTGATCCACGACGGGGACGACATCGGGCATGGCGTCAATCATGCCTCCCCACCCTGCCTTCAAGCGAACTGTTTCGAACTGTGGAAAAAGGCGTCTGAAATTGCGCTCTACAGAACGGAGGCCGGAGCGTTCAGCGGCCGGGTTGAGCACCCGCATTCTTTCGAAAGGACTCTGGGAATCCGGGGGCCAATCGCGCGGGGTCGACCAGCTATCAGGGTAACCCGATGGAGCGCACGGAAAGTAGCGGGTTCCGAGCGGATTGGCCATGAGGGCGGGAAGATACTTGGTGGCGTGCCGGAATGCGTCAGGCCCCAGGTAAAGCAAATTACTACCTCCCGGGGCGAGCGTGTATCCGCCATCCTGTCGGCGCCTGAAAGCGATGTGTTCGTCCGCTGCCGCACCTGCATAGATTTCAGGCATAGGCTCCGTTGCGGCTACGGTTACCCTGACGCTGAGTTGGGGGATGGAGACGCCGTGTCTTCTCAGGAACAGGGACGACCAGGCGCCGCCCGCGACCAGTACGCTGGAGCTTTCAATGTATCCCGCCTCGGTCCACACTCCTCTGATCCTGCCGGCTGAGATTTCGAGGGTTCGCGCTGCGCAATTCTCTATGATCTTGGCGCCTTTTCGGACGGCAAGACGAGCAAGCGCAGGTACCGCCAACCAAGGCTCCGCGCGCATGTCGGAGGGCGTCGTCATCGCGCCCTTGAACTTGCGCGACATGCCCTTGATGAGTTTCGCGGTTTCGTCCGCGTCCAGGAGGCGAGTGTCGAGCCCATGGATGGCGGCGATCTTCATGAACTCTTCGAAACCGGCCATGTCCTTGTCGGAGTTCGCCAGATAGGTCACACCTGTCTGGTCCAGCCCGATGTCTTCGCCGCATTCCTCAGCCAGTTGCCGCCATAGGCGAAAAGCCTCGATGACAATTGGCAGTTCATCTGCGTCGCGCCCCTGCTTTCGAATCCAGCCCCAGTTTCGGGACGATTGTTCGGCCGCAACGCGGCCTTTTTCCAGCAGCGTGACCGGAATGTTCCGCTCCGCCAGGAAAAGAGCCGTCGTTACGCCGATAATGCCGCCACCAATGATGACCACCTCCGAACGCTTCGGCGGTGGGCCAGGATGTTGGATTGGATCCATTTCGGAGAACGGGAATATGGGCAAATTGGGCATCCAGGAGGGCTGGTTGATGGCTTTGGCTTACTGGTTGCCACCCTCTGAAAGCCAAAGCAAGCGCGGTGCAGGCAGACCACTATCCATGACACTGCAATCGATCTTCCGGCAACGCCCGCAAGCGGTCGAACTCGGCCCCTCGGAGCGATTGGCTCTAACCCTAGGCAGGCGCTCCGGCAACCGACCCCCTGATCACCAGGTCGACCGGCCAGACCTCGCCGCGCGGGCCCTCCTCCAGGCCCGATATCCGTGCGGCCAGACGCTCGGCGATGCGGGCGCCGGCGAGCCGGATCGAGGAGCGCGTCGTCGACAGCGGTACGGAGAAATTCTCCGGCTTCAGCCATGGGAAGACGTCGTCATGTGCAATTAATGAGATGTCGCCGGGGATGCTCAGGCCGAGGTCGCGCACGGCGCGCACGACGCCGAGCGCCATGATCAGGCTGGAGCAGGCGATCGCGGTCGGCGCGCCGTCCTGTTCGAGCAGGCGCCGGGCGGCGCGATAGCCGTTCTCCTCGGTCATGGCAACGGAGCAGACATGGCGGTCGCCCAAGGTCAGGCCGCTCGCGGCGAGCGCCCGGCGCACGCCTCGCTCGCGATGCACGGCGAAGGTTTCGCGGTCATCGCCATTAATCAGCGCCAGCCGCCGGTGGCCGAGCTGGACGAGCAGCCGTGCCGCCTCGTGAAAGGCGCCCTCATTGTCGATGTCGAGATAGGGATAATCGAAATCGAAACCTTCGCTGCGGCCATGGATGATGAAGGGTATGCCGAGCGTGTTGACCAGCGCCACGCGCCGGTCGGCCGGCGTCGGCGAGGAGATGTAGACGGCGTCGACCTGGCGGTTGGCGACGATGCGCCGGTAAGTCGTCTCCTGGTCGTCGGCGTCGGCGGGAGACAGCACCAGGTCGAGCTCGTGCGAGCGCGCATAATCGCCAAGGCCGGACAGGAATTCGACGAAGTGTGGGTCGATGTCGACGGCAGCACCCGTCGGCAAGACATAGCCGATCATTCCGGACTTGCCGGTCGCAAGCCGGCGTGCGCTCGGATTGGGGCGATAGCCATGGCGCTTGGCGGCGTCCATGACGCGCCGGCGCGTCTCTTCGTTGACCTCGGGATAGCCGTTCAGCGCCCGGCTTACCGTGGTCTGCGAAAGCGCCAGCATGTGCGCGAGTTGCTTCAGGTTCACGAGAGGCCTCCATGCCTCAAAGCGCTTTTAAATTGAATCGACCCAAGCCCTGCGGCAGGCCCGGCATGTCATGGCGACCATAGGCAGGCTTGGTGCAGGTTTGAAACATAAATTGCTGCTGCACTGCCAAAAAAGCATGCTGCAGCGCGATTTTCCAGGCGCCAGACTCCGGAATTAAATCGATTAAGTTACCACGCCTCTTGACTTCTGGACGATTCAATGGCGAGATCGAAATAGCCAAAGCGCTTTGGAAGACTCTTCGAAAGGTTGCGGTTCCTTTCCGACTGAGTCACAGTCCTGCGGCGTCGGCGGGCGGAATGGAGGTTCCGTCCGGTGTTTGTGACCCACTGGGAGGGAATACCGATGAAGAAAATGCTTTTGCTGGGCGCCGCGCTTGCCGTGCTCGCCCTCGGCGCGCCCGCGCAGGCCGAACTGAAGTTCAAGCCGGGCGAGGACAAGCGTTTCAACTGGGCAAACTACGAAGAGCTCAAGAAAGTCGACCTCAAGGGCGAGACCCTGTCGATCTTCGGGCCATGGCGCGGCGAGGACGAGACCCTGGTGCGCGGCGTACTCGATTATTTCTCGGAAGCCACCGGCGCCGAGATCAAATATTCCTCCTCGGAAAATTACGAGCAGCAGATCGTCATCGACACGCAGGCCGGCAGCCCGCCCAACATCGCCGTTCTGCCGCAACCCGGCCTGATCCAGGACCTTGCTTCCAAGGGTCTCTTGACGCCGCTCGGCGACGACACCGCCAAATGGGTCAAGGACAATTACGGCGCCGGCCAGTCATGGGTCGACCTCGGCACCTTCAAGGACAAGGACGGCAAGCCGGGCTTCTTCGCCTTCCCCTACAAGGCCGACGTGAAGTCGCTGGTCTGGTACTCGCCGGACAATTTCGAGGAAGCCGGCTACAAGGTACCGAAGACGCAGGAAGAACTCGCCGACCTCGAGAAGAAGATTATCGCCGACGGCGGCACGCCATGGTGCATCGGGCTCGGCTCGGGCGGCGCCACCGGCTGGCCGGCGACGGACTGGGTGGAAGACCTGATGCTGCGCACGCAGTCTCCGGAAACCTACGACAAATGGGTGAAGAACGAGATCCCGTTCAACGACCCGGCCGTGGTCAATGCAATCAACATCTTCGGCAAGATCGCGACCGACGACAAGATGGTGGATGGCGGCGCCAAGGCGGTCGCGGCCACAGATTTCCGCGACAGCCCCAAGGGCCTCTTCGCGGTGCCGCCGAAGTGCTACCTGCACCATCAGGCGTCGTTCATCCCGACCTTCTTCCCCGAAGGCACGAAAATCGGCCAGGACGCGGATTTCTTCTACTTCCCGCCCTATGCCTCCAAGCCCGAACTCGGCACTCCCGTGCTCGGCGCCGGAACGCTGGCGATGATCACCAAGGACTCGAAGGCCGCCCGCGCGTTCATCGAATTCCTGAAGATGCCGCTGGCCCATGAGATCTGGATGGCCGAAGGCGGTTTCGTGACGCCGTTCAAGGCAGTCAACAAGGATGCCTATGCCAGCGATGCGCTGCGCAAGCAGGGCGAGATCCTGGCCAACGCCTCGACTTTCCGCTTCGACGGGTCGGACCTGATGCCGGGCAAGATCGGCGCCGGCGCCTTCTGGACCGGCATGATCGACCTGGTCGGCGGCAAGTCGGCGCAGGACGTCGCCACCGACATCCAGAAGAGCTGGGACGCGATCAAGTAAGAGCCGCGTCTGCGGAGGCCTCGGCCTCCACCTCCCGAGCGGATCCGGGCCAACCGGCCCGGATCCGACCGGCCCCATCGCAACATCCCAGCCCGGCCAACCGGGACGGATCAGGTTCCAGTCTTGACAGCGTAGACATTCCGGCATGCGGCGGGCACGGAGCCACACGCTTCCCTGCCTGCTCGCGCTCAACAACGAGATCGGCGCGCGGCGCAATCGCAAGGATCGTTTCCATCCTGGCGGGTCGTGCAGGGAGAGGGACCCATGGCGGCTCAGATTTTCTCGGCCATATTCGTCATCATCATCGGCGTCGGCGGCTGCGTCGCCTATTTCTGGGGCGCCAACAAACTGCTCGACGTCACCTTTCCCTCGCGCGGCGTCTCGGGTGCCGCCGCCGTCGACAATCTGCGCCGGCAAGGGCTGATCCGGCCCTGGCTGTTCGTCGGTCCGGCGATGATCATCCTGACCATCTATCTCATCTATCCGGTGGTCGAGACGCTGCGGCTGTCCTTCCTCGATCGCGGCGGCGCCAATTTCGTCGGCCTGGCCAATTATCAATGGGCTTTCGGCGACCGCGAGTTTCGCAATTCGATCCTCAACAATGTGCTCTGGCTGGCCGTAGTGCCCGCCGCCTGTACCTTCCTTGGCCTGATCATCGCCGTGCTTACCGACAAGATCTGGTGGGGCACGATCGCCAAGAGCCTGATCTTCCTGCCGCTGGCGATCTCCTTCGTCGGCGCCAGCGTCATCTGGAAATTCATCTATGAGTATCGCGGCGAAGGCCAGACGCAGATCGGCATCCTGAACGCCATCATCCAGCATTTCGGCGGCCAGCCGCAGGTCTGGATATCGCTGCCGTTCTGGAACAATTTCTTCCTGATGGTGATCCTGATCTGGATCCAGACCGGCTTTGCCATGGTCATCCTGTCTTCGGCGCTGCGCGGCATTCCGGAAGAGACGCTGGAAGCCGCCGTCATCGACGGTGCCAATCCGTTCCAGATCTTCTGGAAAATCATGGTGCCGCAGATCTGGGGCACCATCGCCGTGGTCTGGACCACAATCACCATCCTGGTGCTCAAGGTATTTGACATCGTCCTGACCATGACCAATGGCCAATGGAACAGCCAGGTGCTGGCCAATCTGATGTTCGACTGGATGTTCCGTGGCGGCGGTGATTTCGGCCGCGGCGCGACAATCGCCATCATCATCATGATCGCGGTCATTCCGATCATGGTCTGGAACATACGCCAGGCCAACAAAGAGACGGGAGGACATTGAGATGACCGTCGCGACCGGAAACTCCTTCGCCAGCCGCTTCGGCGTTCACATCGCCGTCCTGGTCTTCGTTGCGATCTGGACCATGCCGACGCTCGGCATCCTGATATCGTCGCTGCGCGACAAGGACCAGATCATCGCCTCGGGCTGGTGGAACTCGTTCGCCAGTTCGACCCAGACCGAAGCTGGACGCCTGCCGCCCGCCTCGGCGCAGGTCGAGAAGGACGGCAAGTTCGTCCTCCAGGGCAACATTTTCGGCGATGGCGCCAAGCGCGAGATCAGCGCCTTCGGCGTCAAGTCGGCGGCACCGACGCAATATCCGGCCGGCACATCGGCCGATCTCGGCGACGGCGTTACCTTGCAGCTCAATGCCGACGGCAGCTTCGTCATGACCTCGCCCAAGGCGTTCGAGGGCGACCGCGGCCAGCGCGTCTACTATGCCTCCTCGGCGCCGCCGAAATTCACCACCGACAATTACAGGACCGTGCTGTTTTCGGAAGGCATCGGCCGCTCCTTCATGAACTCGCTGACCGTCACTATCCCGGCGACCGTCATCCCGATCCTGATCGCCGCTTTTGCGGCTTACGCTCTGGCCTGGATGCGCTTTCCCGGGCGCGCGCTTCTGATCGCGGTCATCATCGGCCTGCTGGTGGTGCCGCTGCAGATGTCGCTGATCCCGCTGTTGAAGCTCTATAACGGCGTCGGCGCCTTCTTCGGCGTGCCCTCCAAGACCTATCTCGGCATCTGGCTGGCGCATACCGGCTTCGGACTGCCCTTCGCCATCTACCTCTTGCGGAGCTACATTGCCGGCCTGCCGCGCGAGATCATGGAATCGGCGCGCATCGACGGCGCCAGCGATTTCGAGATATTCGTCAAGATCGTGCTGCCGCTGTCATTTCCCGTGCTGGCGTCCTTCGCCATCTTCCAGTTCCTGTGGGTATGGAACGATCTCCTGGTGGCGATGGTTTTCCTTGGCACGGAGGCGGATCAGATCGTGCTGACCGCCAAGCTCAATGCCTTGCTCGGCTCGCGTGGCGGCGACTGGGAGATCCTGACGACGTCGGCTTTCGTGACCATCATCGTGCCGCTGATCGTGTTCTTCTCTTTGCAGCGCTATTTCGTCCGCGGGCTGCTCGCAGGCTCGGTGAAAGGAGGCTGAAACCATGCAATCCGCTTTGAAAGCCAGTTCGAGGCCCGATCTCGCCGTCGATAGCGACTGGTGGCGAGGTGCCGTGATCTACCAGATTTATCCGCGCAGCTACCAGGACTCGAATGGCGACGGCATCGGCGACCTCAAGGGGATCATCGGGCGGCTGCCCTATATCGCCGCGCTCGGCGCGGACGCCATCTGGATCTCGCCCTTCTTCAAATCGCCGATGAAGGATTTCGGCTACGACGTCTCGGATTACTGCGACGTCGACCCGATGTTCGGCACGCTGGCCGATTTCGACGCGCTGACGGCGGAGGCGCACAGGCTGGGGCTGAAGGTGATGATCGACGAGGTGCTGTCGCACACCGCCGACATCCATCCCTGGTTCAGGGAAAGCCGATCGAACCGCAGTAATCCGAAAGCCGACTGGTACGTCTGGGCCGATCCCAGGCCGGACGGCACGCCGCCCAACAACTGGCTGTCGATCTTCGGCGGATCGGCCTGGCAATGGGACACCAGCCGCCAGCAATATTACCTGCACAACTTTCTCGCGGAACAGCCGGACCTCAATTTCCACAACGGCGAAGTCCAGGACGCGCTGCTCGACGTGACCCGCTTCTGGCTGGAGCGCGGTGTCGACGGGTTCCGCCTCGACACCATCAATTTCTACTTCCACAGCCAGGGGCTGGAAAACAACCCGCCGCTGCCGCCGGAGCAGCGCAACGACCAGACCGCACCCGCGGTCAATCCCTACAACTACCAAGACCACATCTACGACAAGAGCCGTCCGGAGAACCTCGGCTTCCTCGAACGCTTCCGCGCCCTGCTCGACGAATATCCGGCAACGGCCGCGGTCGGCGAGGTCGGCGATTCACAGCGCGGACTGGACGTTGTCGCGGCCTATACAGCCGGCGGCAAGCGCGTGCACATGTGCTATTCCTTCGACTTCCTGGCGCCGGAAAAGATCAGCGCCGCCAAGGTCCGTTCGGTGCTGGAAACCTTTGGCAAGGTTGCCAGCGACGGCTGGTCGTGTTGGGCCTTCTCCAACCATGACGTGATGCGCCCGGCCTCGCGCTGGGCCGCCAACGAAGCCGACCCGACCGCCTATCTCAAGGTTATCTCGGCATTGCTGATGTCCTTGCGCGGCTCGGTCTGCATCTATCAGGGCGAGGAACTGGGGCTCGGCGAAGCCGAATTGCGGTTCGAGGATCTGCAAGATCCCTACGGCATCCGCTTCTGGCCGGAATTCAAGGGCCGCGACGGCTGCCGCACGCCGATGGTGTGGGACGGCAGCGCCAGGAATGGCGGCTTCTCCCAGGCAAAGCCGTGGTTGCCGGTGCCGGCCAAGCACCTGTCGCAAGCCGTCAATGTCCAGCAAGGCGACGAGCATTCGCTGCTCGAACACTACCGACGCTTTCTCGGCTTCCGCCGTGCCCATCCGGCGTTGGCCAAGGGCGATATCAATTTCATCGAAAGCCAGGGCGACACTGTCGCCTTCACGCGCCGCGCGGGCAACGAGCAGATCGTCTGCGTCTTCAACCTGGGATCCGGGCCAGCGGAGGTTGACCTTGGCGGTCGATCGCTGCAACCTTTGCCCGGACACGGATTTTCGGGACAGCAGAGCTCCGGCTCCATCCGCCTCGGCGGCTACGGCGCCTGGTTCGGGCGCATCGACTGAATTCTAGGGACCACTGGAGGGAAACATGGCCGATGTCACGCTGAGGCAAGTGAAGAAATCATACGGCAATCTCAACATTCTGCACGGCATCGACCTCGACATCAAATCGGGCGAGTTCATCGTCTTCGTCGGGCCGTCGGGTTGCGGCAAGTCGACATTGCTGCGCTCGATCGCAGGGCTCGAGGAGATCACCTCGGGCGAGCTCAGAATAGCCGGCGAGGTGGTCAACGACGTGCCGCCGTCGAAACGCGGCATCGCCATGGTGTTCCAGTCCTACGCGCTCTATCCGCATATGACGGTCTACGACAACATGGCGTTTTCGATGAAGATCGGCAAGGAAAGCAAGGCCGAGATAGACAAGCGCGTGCGCCAGGCGGCAGAGATCCTGCAGCTGACCAACTATCTCGACCGCCTCCCCAAGGCGATGTCGGGCGGCCAGCGCCAGCGCGTGGCCATCGGCCGCGCCATCGTGCGCAACCCGAAGGTGTTCCTGTTCGACGAACCGCTGTCGAACCTCGACGCCGCGCTGCGCGTCGCCACCCGCATCGAGATCGCCAAGCTCAAGGAATCGATGCCCAACACCACCATGATCTATGTCACCCACGACCAGGTCGAGGCGATGACGCTGGCCGACCGCATCGTGGTGCTGAAGGAGGGCCATATCGAGCAGGTCGGCACGCCGATGGAACTCTACAAGAAACCCGGCAATCTGTTCGTTGCCCAGTTCATCGGCTCGCCGGCCATGAACATCCTGCCGGCGACCATCGACAAATCGGGCAATCCGACCGCCATCAGTCATGTCGGCGGCCGCAAGGCTACGGTGCCGATCGCGACGCCGGCCTCGGCCAAGGGCGCGTCGGTGAGCTTCGGCGTGCGGCCGGAGGACCTGACGATCGCCGGCGGCACGGACTATCTGTTCGAAGGAACGGTGGATTATGTCGAGCAGCTCGGCGAGGTGCAACTCGTCTATGTCGACATCGGCCGCGCCGACCTGCCGCTGGTGACCAAGCTGCCGGGCAATGTCGAGGTCAAGCGCGGGGCGACACTGCGGCTGAGCGCCGACGCCGGAGACCTTCATATCTTCGACGCGGATGGACGATCCTTCGCGCTGCACGAGACGGAAGCGAAAGCGGCCTGAGAGCAGGCCATGAATTAATTGCCGGTCACGCAAAAACAGGAGCGGCGGGCAAAGCCCGCCGCTCGTGTTTGGTGTCAGCTTCGGCTGTTAGTGGCCGAAGAGATTCCGGTCACTGCCCTGAGGGGCGGACTTGTGTACATCGCCCGACGAATTGAGCAGCTTGTAGACGGGCGAGCCGCTGTCGCGGATCGAAGCCGTGTGCGCATTGTCGACCGAGGTGACGGCAGGTTGGTTGGCGCCATTGGAGCCATAGTTGTCGCTGCCGGCAAAAGCGCTGCCCGACACCACCAGAACGGCGGCGGCAGCAAGGATGATCTTCTTCATTTCAAGTCTCCTGAATTTTCGAATTTCGCCAGGACGGCGGAAGGCCCGCCGTCAACTGGAGATCGGCTGTTAGTTGTTGCCGAAGAGGTTGCGATCGGCACCCTGGACAGGCGTCTGGGCAGCCGGTTCCGACTTCTTGGTCGAAGCGGTGTACGAGCTGTCGACGGCGGTGGCCGCAGGGGCATTCGAACCATAATGGTCGCTACTAGCGAAGGCGCTGCCGGAAACAGCCAGAAGGGCGGCGGCAGTGAGAATGATCTTTTTCATTTTTTGATACTCCAGTATTTTTCCGTCCGTCTAGCGGCGTGTCTTGGGAGGAAATCGCGTCGTTCGGACAGCCCCGATGTGGGAAAGCCATACCGCCATTTCCAATCACGAAGTTTTTCCGTGTGGACCAAGTTTCCACCACTTGAAATTGTGCCAGGGCCTTCTACATTCGTTTTTTTCCATTTGTTATCAGATAGTTATTCTAACAGACCGCGCGATCACCAACTGTGTCGAAGGCCCAGTGTTCACACCGTCCTGCACGCATCGTCAACAGAAACGAACCGTTCGGTTCGATTTTAGAGGGCGCTAATAGTCACTTTTCGAAACCGTTAACCTTTTTGCCTCCGCCACGAGACGGAATCCGAGGCGGCGACCTGAGGCTTTCTGCCCCTGCAACGGCGGCCGCACCGTTTTCAGTGCGTGTCGCGCGGCATGGATGCGATGTCGTTTTCATGCCGACGACAAGCCGGCGATCATGGTTAGATCCTGCCATCTCAGGTGCCGCCGCGTGACGACGAGGCGGAGAATTGGGAAGCCGGTCAGAATCCGGCGCTGCCCCCGCAACGGTGGTGGAGTTCAGGTCGCAACGGGAGACCACTGGGCAAAGGCCTGGGAAGGTGTCGCGACAGTCCGCAAGGACAGCTCCAGAGCCCGGAAACCAGCCCGAGATGTTGGACTCGACTGATCGCGGCGGGCGGTCAAGAGGCGGATGGTGCATGTCCGGCGCAAGCCGGCGCGCGGCTTGATCCTTCCTCTCTCCCCTCCGTTCAGTCCTTCAATGTGAGGACAGGACTTCAATGCGAGGACAGGACATGGATGCGCGCAACGACATGCTGAAACGGCTGCAAGGCCGCAGGGACGGCTTCTCACTCGAGCAGCCCTTCTATACCGACGCCGACTACTTCAAGCTCGACATGGAGCTGATCTGGTACCGCGACTGGCTGTTCATCGGCCATGATTGCGAACTGCCCAGGCCCGGCAGCTTCATTACGGTGCAGATCGGCGACTATCCTGTCGTGCTGGTGCGCGACCAGAAGGGCAACATCAACGCCTTCCACAATTCTTGCCGCCATCGCGGCAGCCGCGTCTGCAACACAGACAAGGGCACGGCGGCAAAGCTCGTCTGCCCCTACCATCAGTGGACCTATGAACTGGACGGCAGGCTGCTGTTCGCCAGGCAGATGGCCGAGGGTTTCGACAAGAGCCAGTTCGGCCTGAAGCCGGTCGCCTGCGAAAGCGTCGGCGGCTACACCTTCATTTGCCTCGCCGACGAGCCGGCGGATTTCGCGCCGATGCGGATGATGATCGAACCCTATTTGCTGCCGCACCGGCTGCGCGAAGCAAAGGTCGCCTTCGAGAGCACCATCGTCGAGAAGGGCAATTGGAAGCTGGTCTGGGAAAACAACCGCGAATGCTATCATTGCGCCGGCAACCATCCGGAGCTCTGCAAGACCTTTCCTGAGGCGCCGACCGTGACTGGCGTGCAAGGCGCCGACAGCGACCCGGAGATGCTGGCTCACTGGGCCAAATGCGAGGCCGCCGGCCTGCCGAGCAAGTTCCGCATCGACCCGGCCGGACAATACCGTGCCATCCGCGCGCCGCTGCTGCGCGATGCCGTCAGTTACACGATGACGGGAAAACACGCGGTCAAGAAGAACCTGTCCGACAGCGTTGCCACCGACCGCATCGGCTCGTTGCTGCTCTATCACTATCCGACGACCTGGAACCACATCCTCGGCGACCACGCCGTCACGTTCCGCGTGCTGCCGATCAGCGCCACCGAGACCGCGGTGACGACCAAATGGCTGGTTCACAAGGACGCGGTCGAGGGCGTCGACTACGACCTTGCCGAACTCACCCATGTCTGGACCGAGACCAACGGCCAGGATCGTCGCATCGTCGAGGAAAACGCCTTCGGCATCCTGTCGCCGGCCTATGAACCCGGCCCCTATTCCGAACTGCACGAAGGCGGCGTCATCCAGTTCGTCGACTGGTACGCGCGTTTCATCGGTCCGCGCCTCGCCGAAGACGGCCGGCCGGCCCTGCGCAGCGTTGCTTGAGAGGTAAGGGATGAATGCGATGACGTATCTCGGCCTCTATCGCCATCTCGATCAGATGGCGCCCTGGAACGACAGGCTCCAGGTGCTGGAAGTGATCGGCGTGAGCGACGAGGCGCCTGATGTAAAGACCTTCACCTTCCGCTCCGACAACCAGACCTGGTTCCGCTACAAGCCGGGCCAGTTCGTGACGCTGGAACTGCCGACAGCGGATGGGTTGCTGATGCGCACCTACACGCTGTCGTCTTCGCCTTCACGGCCATTCTCGATCGCGGTGACGGTGAAGGCGCAGGCCGGCAGCACCGGCACACGCTGGATGTTCGACCATTTGAGGCCTGGTTCGCACGTCAAGGCGTATGGGCCGGCCGGAGACTTTTCGCTGCACAGCCACCCGGCGGCCAAATATCTGTTCATCTCGGCCGGCTCCGGCGTGACGCCGATGATGTCGATGCTGCGCTGGCTGAACGACTGCGCGCCATGGACCGATGTCGGCTTCGTCAACTGCGCCCGCCGCCCCGAAGAGATCATCTTCCGCAAGGAGCTGGAATTGCTCGGCAGCCGCATGCCCGGCCTGTCGCTCGGTTTCATGATCGAGGAGCGGTCGAGCCGGGAAGGCTGGTTCGGCCATATGGGCCGCATCGACGCCATCCGGCTGCCGCTTTTGGCGCCCGATTTCCGAGAGCGCGAAATCTTCTGCTGCGGCCCCGACCCCTTCATGCGTGCCGTGCGCGGCATGCTCGAAGCCGCCGGCTTCGACATGGCGAGATACCATCAGGAGAGCTTTGCAGCGCCGCTGGTGGAGGAAATTCCGGCGCCGTTCGCCTCGCCGACTGGAGACGGCGCAGCCATTCCTGTCGAAGCCGCGACGCCGATCCGGTTCTCGATTTCGGATGTCGATGCCGCATGCGTCGCCGGCCAGACGGTGCTGCAGACGGCGCGCGCCTCGGGAGTCAGAATCCCCGCCGCGTGCGAATTCGGCCTGTGCGGAACCTGCAAGGTCAAGAAGCTCTCGGGCGAGGTCGAGATGAGCCACAATGGCGGCATCCTCGATCACGAGATCGAGGACGGCTTCATTCTCGCCTGCTGCTCCAAGCCGCTTTCGGCGCTTGATATCGAGGCGTGACCGACGGCGCTCGGCGGTCTGCAACGCCGCTTAAAGCGCGTCGCATGAGCCCATTTCGATGCGACACGCTTTGGAGCGAAATCCGACGGCCATTCAGGGAGTGATCAGCGTCACAGAAGGGAAATAAGTCCGGTAGCGGCCGACATCACGCGTCAGCAGCGGAAGGCGTCCGACGGCTGCGTGGGCGCCGATGAAAAAGTCAGGCAGCACGCCGGTCCTGGATCCTCTCGATCTGCGATATTGTGTAAATGCTTTTCCGGCAAGGAAGAGGGCTGCTCTTGGCATCGGAACCATTTCTAGACCGGCCGCCTCGACAAACGCCTCCAGATCCTCGATGCGTGCGTAGCGGACGGCAAGCTCGGCATAGACCGCATCATTGATCAACAACGGCCCATCGAGGCTCGCTGCCTCGAGATGGGCGACCGACCAATCCGCCCAGCTCGGATCGTCCGTAACAACGTCGAGCAGAACGTTGGTGTCGACGAGCGTCACCGTTCGGAACGCGTCAGCGCCATGATCGCGTCGGTCGTGAGCCCCTCGCCGGCATGGCCTCGCAACCTGGCGAAGCGGCTCGCCGGCTGCTTTTTGTCAGCACGGGTCAGCACCACGCTGCCATCGGCAGCGCGCCGGAAATCGACCTTGCTTCCCGGGACGATCTCCAAGAGATCGCGAACCGGTTTGGGGATGGTCACTTGTCCCTTCGCTGTAACGGTCGTCGCCATCTTCGTTCCTCGGTAATACCATGTGTCCCGAAGGTATTACCTTGCGGTTCGAATTTCAAGGCCTGAAGCGTCAATCCCCGGCCGGGAGGCGGGCTCGTCGACCGACAAGCCCGCCATCCCTGCATTCATGTCAACGCGATGTCTCAGCCATTGGCGAAGGGCACGGCGACATAGATCTGGGCATCGCCTCGTTCCACCAGCAGCAGCACCGATTTGCGGCCTGACTTGCCGGCCTGCGCGATCGCCTGCGTGGCCTGCCTGGCGCTCTTCACCGGCATCTGGTTGACGGCGATAATGATGTCGCCGGGCTGGACGCCGGAAGCCGCCGCCGCCTTGTCGGGATTGACCGCGGCGACCACCGCGCCACGCTGGTTGTCGGGGAGGTTCAACTGCTGGCGAATATCGGGCGTGATGTCCATCAGGCCGAGCCCGATCGCTGGCAGGCGGGCGCCCTGCCCGTTTCCCGGCGCGCCGGAATCACCAGATACCGACGCGGTCTGCGCATCGTCGCCATTGCGGCCGACGTCGACGGAAAGCTGCATGGTTTTGCCATTGCGCCAGACGTCGAGCGTTTCCTTCTTGCCGGGCGAGACATCGGCGACGGCACGCGACAGGTCCTTGGGATCCTTTATCTCCTGGCCGGCGAAGCGGGTGATGAGGTCGCCGGTCTGGATGCCGGCCGCGGCCGCCGGCGAGCCCTCGGTGACCGAGGAGACCAATGCGCCGCCGGGATGATCGAGACCTATGGCACTGGCAACGTCCTGGGTCACCGGCTGGATCTGGACGCCAAGATAGCCGTATTCGATTTCGCCGCCCTTCATCAGCTTGGCGACCACCTTTTGCGCCTGGTCGGACGGAATGGCGAAGCCAACGCCGACGCTGCCGCCATTGGGCGAATAGATCGCGGTGTTGATGCCCACGACGTTGCCGCTCACATCGACCAGCGGACCGCCAGAGTTGCCGTGGTTGATCGGCGCATCGATCTGGATGAAATCGTCGAACGGCCCGCTGTGGAGATCGCGGCCGCGCGCCGAGACGATACCTGAGGTGACCGTGGTGCCGATGCCGAACGGATTGCCGAAGGCCAGCACTTGATCGCCCGGCATCAACTTATCAGAATCTCCCCATTTCACCGTCGGCAGGGGCTTGTCGGCCTTGATCTTGATCACCGCAAGGTCGTTCTTGGCGTCGCGGCCGACCAGCTTGGCGGGAAGCTCTGTACCGTCGTCAAGCGTCACCTTGATCGAGTTCGCACCGTCGATGACATGGTTGTTGGTGACGATGGTGCCGTCGGCGCCGACGATAAAGCCGGATCCGAGCGCTTCGGCGCGCTGCGACTGCTGCGGTGGTGCTTTCGGTCCGGGCATGCCCTGGTCGCCGAAGAACTGGCGGAAATAATCGTCGAAAGGCGAGCCGCCGCCGTCCAGGGGCGAGGCATCGCTCATGGCGTCCGGTTGCCCCTTCATCACGGTCGTAACCGTCACCACGGCCGGCTTGTCGGCCGCCACGATGGGGGCAAAGGAGCCGTTCGGGGCCGTTACGCCGGCTACGGGAGTCTGTGTCGTACCGACGGCGTTGTGGACGTCGTTCGGGCTTTCGGCGAAGGAGGCCACGATGGGAGAAATGATCAGCGCAGCGCCCAGCAGGGCCGCGACGCGATGTCTACGAAGAATGCTTATGGGTGACATGGTCGTTCTGTCCGGGCGAGAGTTGAACCTGGGCCGCGGATGGTTCGGGGGAAAACACCCGTCGGCTGTCGACAGCCGGATTGCCTGTCTCGCCGCGCATGGCAGCCGGCCGGATCGACAAACCAGCATCTAGGGCGCGGATTGGCCTGATTTAGGGTTTTCGGGCGACCTTACGAAGATTTAATTTTAGAGCCGGCTTATGGACCAGCCGCTCGGCTGAGATAGGCCGAGGCGATCTCGCGCATGCGCTCGCCGTGGAAACTCGGGCCGTGGCCGCCATGGCCGATGCGGATCGGCAGGTCGAGCAGGCGCCGCATGGTGAGGCGATAGGCCGACTTGTCGGAGTCCGGCAGGTCGTCGATCAGCCGGTCGTCATAGATGGCGTCGCCGCTGAAGAACAGGCCGTCTGCTTCGTCGAACAGCGCGATCGAATCCGGCGAATGCCCGGGCAGATGCAGCACGCGGAAGCGGCGGTCGCCGAGATCGACGACATCGCCCTCGTCGAGGGTGCGCGTCAGCGGCGCTGGCGGGATCTTGTAATCCGCAGCCTTCCAGCCCGGTGCCGGCAGTCGCGAGACGGCGCCGTCGAGGTCGTGGAACATGTAGGCGTAGGTCGCCGCCTCATCCATGTTCTCGAATTGCGCGGCACTCACCCTGGGTCCCACGCGCAGCGCGAATTCATGCAGCGAGCCGACATGATCGAGATGGATGTGGGTGGCGACGACGATGAGCGGTTTGCCGGCCCGGGTTTCGATCTCCGGCGCCAGCGGGCAGATGCCCATGCCGGTATCGACCAAAAGGTCGGCGTCGCGGCCGGTGAGATGCCAGATGTTGGCGCGCACATAGTCATGCACGAACGGCTCGGTCAGCATGGTCGTCTTGTCGTCGACGATGCTCCTGCTGAACCAGTTCTCCATCAGAAGCGGCCCGGCATCAAACGTGAGCCCGGCATCAGGTGTGAGCCTCGCATCAGGTGTGATCCTGGGATCAAGTATGCTCCCGACATCAGACGAAGGGCTTTCCGACCTTGTATTTTTCCGGCACCAGCCGCTTCAGGTAAGCCATGCCGGCGTCGGACAGATGGTTGGCGTCCGGCTTCATGAAGTTCTCAGGCATGTGACGGGTCTTGCCGGCCACGTTCTTCAGCGGCACCTTCTTCAGCACGGTTTTGGTGCCGTCATATTGCAGCGCCACGGAGCCGCCGCCCTGTTCGGCCACGGTGACCGCGAAAGCTCCCGCGTCGAACGCCTCCTGCGCGTCGACGGCGCTGATGGCGCCGACATAGCCGCGCGGCATGTAGCCCAGCGCATCGACGCGGGCGCGCTTGCCAGGCAGCCCTTCGGCGAGCGCCCGCTCAAGTGCCGCCGGCAGGTCGCTGCCCGATAGCTTGACGTTGCCATGCTGGTCGCGCTCCAGCTTCTCCGGCGGCACCAGGCTTTCAACCAGCGCCTTGCCGTCGGCGGTGCTGACCCCTTCCGAGACGGCGACGATGCAGCGCTTGTGGCGGTCGAGCGTGGCGCGCACGTCCTCGATGAAGGCTGTGGCCGAGAACGGCCGCTCCGGCACGTAGACGAGATGCGGACCACTGTCGGGATCGAGCTGCCAAGCCGCGGCCGCGGCCGTGAGGAAGCCGGCGTGCCGGCCCATGACGATGCCGACATAGATGCCGGGCAGAGCGCGAAAATCGAGATCGACGGACAGGAAAGCGCCGGCGACGAACTCGGCCGCCGAGATGAAACCCGGCGTGTGGTCGTTCTCCTCGAGATCATTGTCGATGGTCTTGGGCGCATGCACGAACGCGATCTTGCCGCCGGCGGCATCGGTCAGGATCTGCTGCGTGCCCGACGTGTCATTGCCGCCGATATAGATGAAGGCATCCGCGCCGGCCTTCTTCAGGCCGTCGAGGACGACCTCGCAATAGGCTGCATCCGGTTTGTCGCGCGTCGAGCCAAGGGCCGCGCTCGGCGTTCCGGCGATCAGCCGCAGGCGGTCTTCCGGGACGGCGGAGAGGTCGACATAATTGCCGTCGCGGATACCGCGCACGCCGTGGATGGAGCCCAGGACCTTGGCGCCGGGATGCCGCTTGCGGATCTCCAGCGTCGCCCCGACCACGGTCTGGTTGATGACGGCCGTCGGGCCGCCGCCCTGCGCGATGACGAAAGTTCCGGCCATTGGTGAAATTCTCCCGGGCGATTGAATTTCAGGCACCTTCGCCTGTCTTTGGCCATCGCGCAACGGCAGAAACGACCGGCCGCGCCAGCGGCCGCAAGGTGAGGCTTGAGCTAGACGACGACGACCGGGTTCTTCTTGGAAACGCGGCTGTAGAGGTCGATGATGTCCTGGTTGATCAGGCGCACACAGCCCGACGACATGGCCTGGCCGATGCTCCACCATTCGGGCGAGCCATGGATGCGGTAGCCGGTGTCCTTGCCGTCCTGATAGATGTAGAGAGCGCGCGCCCCGAGCGGGTTGGTGAGGCCGCCGGGCTGGCCGCCCTGCCATTTTACCAATTCCGGCTTGCGGGCGATCATTTCCGGCGGCGGGGTCCAGGTCGGCCATTCCCGTCCGTACTGGATGTTGGCGCGGCCGGACCAGCGGAAGCCGTCCTTGCCGATGCCGACCCCGTAGCGGATGGCGTCGCCCCCCGGCTGGACGAGGTAGAGCATGCGCTCATTGAGATGAACGACGATGGTGCCGGGCGCTTCGCCCGTCTGGTCGACGACGATCTGGCGGCGGAATTCCGGCTTGATCTTGAGGTAGGGCACCTCGGGCACGTTGAAGCCGCCGTCGCTCAGGGACGCGTACATCAGGTCGGGGCTGGTGATGTTCTTGTCGACGCTGATGCTCGGCCGGATCGGCCGCACAGAGCCGGTGACCGTGTCGTCGAGCTCGAGCGCCGGCAGGCCGCCGCCCGAAGTCGAGCAGCCGGCGGCGCCAAGCAAGGCCAACGCCCCTGCCCCGGATAAAACGGCGCGGCGGGAGACAAGACTATCGGTTTCGATTGCGTCGCCGTTTCGCGGCGGCCTCAGACCTTGCGGCAACTCACGCATGTACCCAAACCCTACGCTGTCGGCGGGAAGCACGGTCCGGCCGGATGACGAGCATTTTCATCATTCATGGTTGATAAAGCGTGAAGGCCTTGCGCTGCCTGCATTTGCGAACAGGCTGGGCGCCATTGCGCCCTCTCCGGTATCGCCAACCAGCGTGCCCTGCACGAAATCACCTCGGGCGGGTCATGATCCCGGCGCCAGCGTGTCAAAAGCGGGGGACCTCCATGTGCAAGACCTGAAAGATCAACTTCAAGCTTCTCGCCGAGATCGTGAACCTGTCGGGCGGCTCGACTGACGCCGAACTGCCGTTGGCGGGGGTAGAAACAAACCGCTTTACATTCTCCTGGACCGAAGGATTTATCCTCTTCTTTGAGCTCAAAGGAGACGAGCATGTCCTTCGAAAACTGGGCCGCCTTCGCTGCCGCGTCGACCATCCTCCTAGTCATTCCGGGACCGACCATCCTTCTGGTCGTGTCCTATGCCCTCGGCCAGGGATGGCGCACCGCACTGCCGATGGCTGTCGGTGTGGCGCTGGGCGACTTCACGGCGATGACCTTGTCCATGCTGGGCATCGGCGCCCTGCTGGCAGCTTCGGCCACCATCTTCACGATCCTGAAGCTGATCGGCGCTGCCTATCTGGTCTATCTCGGCGTAAAACTGTTCCGGGCCGGCGGCGCGCTCAAGGCCGAGCCGCGCACCGATGCCGTGTCCTCCGCCAGGATGATGGGGCATGCCTGGCTGGTCACCGCGCTCAACCCGAAAAGCATCACCTTCTTCGTCGCTTTCCTGCCGCAGTTTCTGGACCGGCACGCCGATTTCTGGACGCAGATGCTGATCTTCGAGACGACCTTCCTGGCGCTCGCCTTCTCCAACGCCTTCGGCTACGCGCTGATCGCGTCGCGAGCGCGCAACCTTGTGCGCAACCCCAGGGCGATCCGCGTCTTCAACCGCACCGGCGGCACGCTGCTGGTTGGCGCCGGCATCGCCACAGTGGCGATGCGTTCAGGGAATTGAACAAGGGGAATTCGCTCAACGCACAGCATTATCGCTGCCCCTCACCTGCCTGCCGGCGGATGAGGGGCGGCGTCGACTTTACGCACGAAAACAGCGCCAGCTTCGCCGTCTCACCACTTGATGCTGACGCCGAGATTGCCCTCAAGGATGCGCCGCTTGTCGCCGCCGAGATTGGTGGTGTAGTCGCCGGTGGCGAAGAGGCTGACCTTGTCCGTCACCTTGGCGGTCACGCCGCCGCCGAATTCGAACGAGGTCGAGCGGCTTTCGGTCAAGATGTCGGTGGTGTCGAAGTTGACGTGATCCGTGCCACCGAAACCGTGCCAGAGATTGGCCTTGAGGTAAGGTTGCAGCGCGGTGCTGTTCAATGTCGTCTCGCCCTGCAGGCGCAGGCCGAGGCGTCCGGTTACGTTGTCGTCGAGATCGAAGGAAACCGACGCGAAGCGATCCTCGGCATCGTCGAGCGATAGATGCTGCCAAATCAGTTGCGCCTGCGGTTCGAGCGTCCAGCCTTGCGCCAGCGCGATCGGGTAGCCCCCTTCCAGCGAAGCGGTGACGCCGGTTCCCTTGACATCGATGCCGATGTCGCGGGTCGAGGTCGCATCGCCGCTGAAAAAAGTGGCCATGACGACCCCGTCCAGGTACCAGCCCCCGGGACCGATACGGGTCCAGTAGCCGCCGACGCTGGTGCCGCCGAGATCGATGTCGCCGACGCCCAGATCGTTCTGCCCCAGCGCCTGGCCGCGCACATCGCCGTTCATGGTGGCATAGGCGATGAACAGGCCGGCACGATCGACGCCACCTGAAGCGGTTTCCTGGCCAAACACGTCGAAGCCGCCCTGGAACCCGAACAAGGTGCCGTCGAACGACGGCGAAACCGTTCCCGACCAGCCCATCTTCGCGTCCTGGCCGAAGATACGGCCCCAGACCGGAGAGAGTTCGGTGTTTGACAACAGGCTCTGTTCGCCTCGCCGTTCATGGAAAGTACCAAGTGTCGTCATCGCCAGATGCTCGGCCACCGGCGGAACCGCCGAATAGACCGGGACCTCGACACGGTAGAGCAGGATCTCCTCCCCTGCCGCGGGCGTCGGAAGATCGGGCACCGCAGTCGGGACGGGCGGGGGC
>NZ_VFVM01000019.1:0-69587 GCF_006442845.1 Mesorhizobium sp. B2-4-2
TAGGGCAGTAGGGCAGTAGGGCAGTAGGGCAGTAGGGCAGTAGGGCAGTAGGGCAGTAGGGCAGTAGGGCAGTAGGGATTCCCTATTCCCCTACTGCCCTACTTACATAGCCCACAACGCCATCCCTGGTCAGCTCCGCCAGCGCCAGCGACTGGTCGAGATGTTCGGTCCGCCAGGCAAGCAGCCGTTCGGCGAACTCGAGCCTGATCGGGAGATAGGCGGGATCGGCGGCGAGATTGGCGAGCTCGGCGGGATCCTTTTCCAGGTCGAACAGCAATGGCGGCAGGCCGCCGCCGAAATGCACATATTTGAATTTTTCCGTGCGGATCACGGCGAGATTGCACTGGCGCGAGGCAAGGCCGAAATGCCGTTCGGCTTCGCCTTCCGCGATCGAACGGAAATCGAATTCCCAATGCGCGGCGTCGCGCCAGTCCGGCGGCTCCTCGCCGGCGATGAACGGCCGCAGCGAATGACCGTCGAGGTGCGGCGCCGGTTCGCCCCCCAGCAGGTCGAGCAAGGTCGGCAATATGTCCACCGCCTCGGTAAAGCGGTCGACGGCCACGCCTGCGGTGCGGCCGTGACGCGGGTCGCGGATGACCAAGGGGATATGATAGCTGGCGTCGAAGAAGCCGCCTTTGCCCAGCATGAAATGGTCGCCCATCATCTCGGCATGGTCGGAGGTAAGCACAACGATGGTGTCGTCCCACGCGCCCGCCGTCTTGACCGCCTGCCAGATTCGGCCGAGCTGCGCATCGACTTCCGAGATCATGCCGTAATAGATCGCGCGGATGCGGCGGAAATCATCCTCGCTCCAGTCATGTACACTGCCTGCGGCGCCAGGTCGAAACTTGTGCTTTTTCTGCCTGCCGAAATCGTAGGCGAGATAGGGATGGCTGTCCGCCTCTTTCTGCCAGTCTGCCGCACGGCGAAAGTCGGGGCCGTCGGCGGGGTCGTACACGGTGTCGTATGGTGCAGGCACGATGAAAGGCGGATGCGGGCTGATGAAAGAGAGATGCGCGAACCAGGGCGCGGCATGCTCCTGTTCGCCCAGCCATCGGATGAATTCGCCGGCAAGAAAAGCGGTCGGCGTCTGCTCCTTCGAATAGACGGGCGGCGCACTCGTCACGGAGCCGGCATCGCCTGCCCCGTTCGCCGGTCGATGGATCGCGGGGGAGCCGGCGTCGGTATCGATGCCCTGCATTCCCAGCCATGACAGCCACTGCTTCTGATGCTCTGGCAGCAATTGGCGCACCGTGAAACCAGGAAGCACGCCTTCATAGCTTCGCAGCCGCGGATCAGCCGGAGCGAGCCGGCGCGGATCCAGCGATACGTCGGTGTAGCCGAACAGCGTCGGATCGTAGCCCAGCGCGCGCGCCGAAAGCGCTATATTGCCGTGACGGGCATCGAGCGGCGTGCCGTTGCGGCAAACCCGGTTATTCATCTGGTAGAGGCCGGTATAGAGGCAGGCACGGGCCGGCGAGCAGGGTGCCGCGCCGCCATAGTGCCGCTTGAACAATACGCCTTCCGCTGCCAATGCGTCGGCATTCGGCGTCTTCACCAGGGGATGGCCGGCCGCCGAAAGGCAATCGCCGCGCCACTGGTCGCAGGTGATCAGGAGAACGTTCGGACGCCTGCCTTTTCCGGTCACTGGCGATAATCCTTGGCTAATGTGCGAGCGTCGCTCATGGAACCGAAATCCCGCCCCGGCGCAAGCCCGGGCTGCTGGTGGATCGGTGAACAAATTGCTTTCGATTGTTCACTTCCAGAGTACAGTCCATCCCGCCTTTGCCGCCTTTGACGGGGACAGGCCGATGCTCATATTGGCGGCGACAGCGGCAGGGGCCGCAATAGAACAAGGGAGCGGCACTCATGCTCGACCAGATCAAGGGTTTGCATCACGTCACCTCGATGGCCAGCGATGCCCGCCAGAACAATGAGTTCTTCACTGGGAAGCTCGGCCTGCGCCGGGTCAAGAAAACGGTCAATTTCGACGCGCCCGACGTCTACCATCTCTACTATGCCGACGAGCTCGGCACGCCGGGTTCGGTGATGACCTATTTTCCGTTTCCCAATATCGGCAAGGGCCGTCACGGCGTCGGCGAAGTCGGCACCACCGCCTATTCGGTGCCGGAAGGCACGCTCGCCTATTGGGAAAGGCGCTTCGCCGAGGAAGGTATCGCCGGCCTTTCGCGCGAAGAGACCTTTGGCGAGAAGCGTCTGGCCTTCGCCGGACCGGACGGCGACGGTTTCGCGCTCGTCGAGGACAGGGCCGACACGCGCGCGCCATGGGCGAAGGGCGGCATTCCCGCCGACGAGGCGATCCGGGGCTTTCACTCCGTGTCGCTGCGCCTGAAGGATGGCGGCGCCACCGAGGAACTCTTGAAGTTCATGGGCTATGAGGAGCTCGACAAATCCGGCAATGTCAGGCGGCTGGCGATCAGGAACGGCAATGGCGCCGACGTCGTCGACATCGAATCGCTACCCGGTGCCGCCTTTGCCGATCTCGGCGCGGGCTCGGTCCATCACGTCGCTTTCGCCGTCGAGGATCGCGCCAGGCAGCTCGAAGTGCGCAAGGCGCTGATGGATACCGGCTACCAGGTGACGCCAGTGATCGACCGCGATTACTTCTGGGCGATCTATTTCCGCACGCCGGGCGGCGTTCTGTTCGAAGTCGCCACCAACGAGCCGGGCTTCGACCGCGACGAGGACACCGCCCATCTCGGTGAAGCTTTGAAGCTGCCGGCGCAGCATCAACACCTGCGGCCCTATCTCGAACAGCATCTGCAGAAGCTGGAAGACCGAGGGGCGGGGTCATGAGCACAGACAGCTACATCCACAAGGTGCTGCCCGGTTCGCCGGGCGGTCCGCTGCTCTTCGTCTTCCATGGCACCGGAGGCGACGAGGGCCAGCTCGTCTCGCTGGGGCGCGATCTCGCGCCCCAGGCAACCATCATCTCGCCACGCGGCGATGTGTCTGAACAAGGCGCTGCGCGCTTTTTCCGTCGCACCGGCGAGGGCGTCTATGACATGCAGGACCTGGCGCGCGCGACTCGGAAGATGGCGGGCTTCGTCAAGGCGCAGATAGCAGCGGCAAAACCGTCGGCGGTCTACGCTCTCGGCTATTCAAACGGCGCCAACATCCTGGCGTCGCTGCTGTTCGAAGCCCCTGACCTGTTCGACGCGGCGGTGCTGATGCACCCGCTGATCCCGTTCGAACCGCAGGTGAACGGGAGTCTTGCCGGGCGCCGCATTCTGGTGACCGCCGGCAGGCGGGATCCGATCTGTCCGCCGAACCTGACTTCGCGGCTCGAAGCCAATTTGCGCGCCGATGGCGCCGATGTCACAGTGGAGTGGCATGAAGGCGGGCACGAAGTGCGGCCGAACGAAATCGAGGCGGCGCGGCGGCTCTTTGCCGGCGTGGCCCAAGGAGTAAGCGATGCCTGACCAACTGCCGGAGATCGAACTCGAAGATCGTGGTTCCAAGGGCCGCTACGTGCTGCGCGGTCCGGGCGGCGCCGAGGCGGAGATGACCTTCACCAGGATCGGCGAGCACCAGATCATCATCGACCACACCGAAGTGCCCGACGCGTTTCGCGGCCAGGGTGCCGGGCTTCGGCTCGTCACCCGTGCCGTCGAGGACGCGCGCGCGGCGGGCAAGAAGATCATCCCGCTCTGTCCCTTTGCCAACGCCCAGTTCCGCCGTCATCCGGAGTGGGCCGACGTGCTGAAGGGGTAGGATCAGCCGGCGCTTTGCCAGTCCGGACCCTCGGGAGTAAAACAGTGTGATAGGCCAGCACGGCTTTGGCATTTGCACGCTCGGCCCATCTTGCCTAAGTAGATATGATATATCGCGGGCGGCGTGCGCACATCGAACCGAATGATCCCTTCATGACCGAAACCGATCTCGTTCCCGTCTTCGACGGCCATAACGACACGCTGCTCAGACTCTATCAGTCGAAAGACCCGGACGTCGAAAAGCTGTTCATGGAAGGGAAATCGGGCGGCCATATCGACCTGCCGCGCGCACGGGCCGGCGGGTTCGCCGGCGGCATGTTCGCGATCTTCCCGCCCCCTGTCGAGAGAGGCCGGCGCGGCGCTGTCCCGTCGACGCCCAGCGATGCCGAGCCGTTGCCGCCCGAACTCCCGCACAGCGATGCGCTGGCCTCGACGATCGCGATGGCCTCGATCCTGTTCAGGCTGGAACGGGCCGGAGCGCTGAGCGTCTGCCGCAATGCCGCAGATGTGCGCGGCGCCATGGTGCGCGACTCGATCGCTGCGGTATTCCATATCGAAGGGGTCGAGGCGATCGATCCCGAACTCACCATGCTCGACGTGCTGCATGCCGCCGGCTTGCGCTCGCTCGGCATCGTCTGGAGCCGCCCGAACGCTTTCGGCCATGGCGTGCCGTTCCGCTTTCCGTCCTCGCCCGATACCGGTCCCGGCTTGACCGATGCCGGCAAGGCGCTGGTCAAGGCCTGCAACCAACTCAGGATCATGATCGACCTGTCGCATCTCAACGAGAAGGGCTTTCGCGATGTCGCCGCGCTCAGCGATGCGCCGCTGGTCGCGACCCATTCCAACGTGCATGCGATCTGCGGCCACTCACGCAATCTCACCGACTGGCAGCTCGGCGCGATTCGCGAAACCGGCGGCATGGTCGGGCTGAACTTCGCCACCGGCTTCCTGCGCGAGGACGGAAAGATGAATGCCGATACCGGCCTCGACATCATGGTGCGCCACATCGATTGCCTGCTGCAGGCGCTGGGTGAGGATGGGGTTGGCCTCGGCTCCGATTTCGACGGAGCCATGATCCCGGCCGTCATTGGCGACGCCGCCGGTCTGCCGAAGCTCATCGATGCGCTCGCCGCACGCGGCTTCGGCCGCGCGCTGATCGAAAAGATCGCCTACCGAAACTGGCTGGCCATGCTGGAAAGAACCATAGGATAGGCAGGTCAGCCGAACCCCATGCGCTTCAGCCAGTCCTTGCCGACGCCGCGGTCGCGGATGATCGGCAGCGGGTTTTCCGAATCGAGCCGCGCGCAGATGCGGTAGACCTCAAGCGTCTCGGCGCTCATCTCGCCGCGCTTGTAGAAGAACATGGCGGCGGCATAGCGTGTGCGGCCCGACCATTTTTCGCCGAGCGGCGTGTTGACCAGTTCCCACTGTTCGACCGCCTCTTCTTGCTGCTTGTCGGCTTCCTCGTCCATGGTCAGAAATCCGCCGGCGGATTGGCGGTGCGGCGATCGAGCTTGATGAACGGCCGCGGCACCACCTTGGCCCGCTTCATCAGCTTTTGGTATTGCAGCTCGCGCATTGCGTAGATCTCGACCCAGAGGTCGTCGACGACAGTATCACCATATGGTCGCACCAGCGAAGCGATGGCGATGTTGCGCTTGGCCATCGGCGACCACATGGCGGCGCTGACCAGCCCGACCTCCTGGCTCTTTCTGTGATAGACGATGGCGTGTTCGGCCGGGATGTTGCCTTCGATCTCCAGCCCGACCAGCACATGCCGCAGCTTGCGCTTGGCGCGCGCCTCGAAGATGGCGCGACGGCCGTTGAAATGGGCCTTTTCCAGATCAATCATGAAGCCGAGCCCGATCTCGTCGGGCATGCGCAAGCGGTCGGCGCGGATGGCGTGTTCGGCTGTCGTGAAGTCGGCATTGGCGACGATCAGCCCGGCTTCGAGCCGGGCGCGGTTGAGCGCGGTGTAGCCGATGGCGCGGATGCCGCGCAGTTCGCCGGCCGCCATCAGCCGGTCCCACAGGCTAAGCGCCTTGTCGACCGGCATGAACAATTCATAGCCGAGGTCGCCGGTGAAGCCGGTGCGCGAGATGGTGACGGTTTCGCCATCATGCGGGAATTCGGCGAGGTCGAATGCCTTCAGCTTTTCGACATCGGCAAAACCGGCATCACGCAGCACGGCGAAAGAGGTCGGACCTTGGAGTGCCAGGCCCGCGACGGCTTCGGTCTCTTCCTCCACCGTCACATCGAACCCGATGGCGCTGTCGAGCAGCCAAGGCAAATGCCGCTCCTGCGAGCACAGCCGGAACCGCGTTGGCGAGAGCCGGAACAGCGTGCCGTCATCGAGGACGAAGCCCTCGTCGTCGCACCACGCGGTATAATGGACGCGGCCCGGCTTCAGCCTGGTCACGTCGCGCAGCGCGACGCGGTCGAGGAAGGCCTCGGCGTCCGGTCCCTCGACGCGGTATTTGGTCATCGGCGAGATGTCGAAGAGCGCCGACTGGCTGCGAATGGCGAAATATTCGAGCTCCTCGTCCCACAGCGAATGGGGGGCGCGGTAGCCCGCCCAGTTGTACCAATCCTGGGTCTTGGCCAGAGCATCGATGCGCGGCTGGAACGGCGTGCCGAGACGCAACGTGCGGAAGTGGGATTGGGCGGCGATGCGGGCGGATGATGGTTGCTGATTCATGCTGGCGATCCTTCGCCGTAGAACGCGACTGCCGCCAACTGAAACATCGCCTTACCCCTTCATCGCAATGATGCGTCGAGCGGCGTTCAATCCAGGTGCGCCGGAGACGCCGCCGCCGGGATGTGAACCGGCACCGGCGAGAAACAGCCCGTCGAGCGGTGTGTCGTAGCCGGACCAGCCCGAGACCGGGCGCGAGATCAGCATCTGGTCGGCCTGCAACTCGCCGTGGTGCCAGTGGCCGCCCGGCATGCGGTAGCGCGTTTCGATGTCGGCGGGCGTCAAGAGCTCGGTGTGGCGCACCGTCTTGCCGATGCCTGGCGCGTAGGCTTCGAGCTGAGCCATGATTGCCTCCAGGAATTTCGCCTTGCCGGCGCCCCATCCCTCTTTCAGAGCATAGGGCGCGTATTGCACCACCGCCGACAGCACGCAGGCGCCGTCGGGCGCGAGCGATGGATCGGCGAGGCTTGGCAGCGTGATCTCCATCACCGGTTCGGGCGAGAACGCGCCGTATTTGGATGGATTGAAGGCGCGCTCGACATGATCGGGCGAGGGGGCGATAACCAGCCGCCCCCTGTGGCCGGCGGCATCGACATTTGTGAATTGCGGCGGCCTGTCGAGCGCCAGGTGAAGCTTGGCGACATCACCCTTCATGCGGATGTTGTTCACCTTGCGCACGAAGCCGGTGTCGAGTTCGCGTGGACCGACAAGGTCGAGCAAAGTCGTCGCCGGATTTGTCGCGGAGACGATCGTCCTGGCGCGCAGCACCTCGCCATTGTCCAATGCGATACCGACGGCACGGCCTTTCTCGACAATGATCCTTGCGACAGGCGCCGATGTGCGGACGTTCACGCCGGCCTTTTCGGCCGAGGCGCGGATGGCGGCGATCACCGCGCCCATGCCGCCCTTCGGCACTGTCTGCGCGCCGGCCGCACCGCCGGCCTCGCCGGCCAGCCGGTAGTAGAGGCCGAGCAACGAGGTGGGCGAGCGCGGACCGAGATGGCTGCCGAGCGTCGCGTCGAAGGCCAGCAGCCCTTTCAGCCTGATGTCGGCAAGCTGCTCGTCGAGCAGGTCGGCGACGTTCATCAAAAGCACACGCAGGAAATCGCGCATGTCTTCCTTGCCGAGCCTTTTCAGCGCCAGTGCGGCCTGGCCGAACGCCGCCGCCTCCAGCAGCGACATGCCGGCCAGATCGGGCGGACGACGCGAGAGGAGGGGTTCCAGGATGCCGGCGTAGCGAAGCAGTTGCGCGCGCAACTGCTTCCACGCGGATTGCTCGGACAAACTTGCGCCGGTCAGCGTTTCGCCATAGGCGCCGTGCAGGACCAGCGGGGAGCCGTCCATCGACAGCGCAACCGACGGCGCGAAGTCGTCTGGGGTGATCCGCAGGCCATGCTTCTCCAGTTCCAGCGTCTTCACCACGTCGGGATGCAGGCGGTTCAGCAGATGGGCGATCGACGAGACATGAAAACCCGGCGCGAATTCCTCCGTGCGCGCGGCGCCGCCGAGATCGGCTCCCGCTTCCAGCAGCAGCACCTTGCGCCCTGCCTTCGCCAGCGTGACAGCAGTGACGAGGCCATTATGGCCGCCGCCAATGACGATTGCATCATATGACGTCATGGGCCGGGCTCATATGCGAGGTCGATTTGGCGAGATCGCGCAGGATCTCGGCCGCGGCATTTCGGCCGGGCGCGCCCATGACGCCGCCGCCGGGATGGGTCGAGGAGCCGCACATATAAAGACCGCCGACCGGCGAGCGGTATTGCGCGTAGCCCGGCACCGGGCGGTTGAACAGAAGCTGGTCGAAGGTCAGTTCGCCCTGGAAGATGTTGCCTTCGGTGAGCCCGACCTCGGCCTCGATTTCGCGCGGCGTGCGCACCTCCATGTGGACGATGCGGTCGCGAAAGCCGGGCGAGTAGTCGGCAATCTGCGCGATCACGCTTTCGGCGAATCCGTCGCGATCGGCGTCGGACCATTCATGGCCGTTTACCTTGGGCGGCGCGTATTGCACGAAGCAGCTCATGAAGTGTTTTCCCGGCGGCGCCATCGTCGGGTCGAGCGTCGTCGGGATGACCATGTCGAGGAAAGGATCGGCCGACCAGCGCCCGGCCTTCCAGTCGTCATAGGCGCGCTCCATGCGCTCCATCGAATCGGTGAAATGCATGTCGCCGCGATAGACCGGCGAATCCTTCGGCAGAGCCGGGAATTCGGGCATCGAGTCCAGCGCGATGTTGACCTTGCCGGACGAACCTCGGATCTTGAAGTTCCTGACCCGGCGCAGGAAAATCTCGGGCAGTTCCTTTTCCTCGACCAGTTTCAGGAAGGTTCGCTTCACGTCGGCGTTGGAGACGACGAGCTTGCCACGGATCTCCTCACCGCCGGCCAGCACCACACCCTTGGCCTTGCCGCGGCTCACCAGAACATGGTCGACCTCGGCGCCGGTGCGAATGGTTCCACCCGACGCCTTGAAGGATGCCGCCAGCGCTTTTGTCACCGCGCCCATGCCGCCGCGCGCATAGCCCCAGGCGCCGACCGAGCCGTCGACCTCGCCCATATAGTGGTGCAGCAGCACATAAGCCGTGCCGGGCGACATCGGCCCGAGCGCCGTGCCGATGATACCGGACAAAGCGAAATTGGCCTTGATGACATCGGTCTCGAAATATTCATCGAGGAAGTCCGAGATCGACATGGTCCAGAAGCGCAGCGTCAGCGCCATTTCCTCCGCCGACAGGCCCGCGAATTTCTTGCCCAGATAAAGGAGCTCGCCCAGATCCCGCGGCCGCAGACTGGTCGGGTCGGGCGCGGTGCGCATCAACAGCGGCTGGATGAAACGGCACTGGCGCGTCACGTCGCGCGCATAACGGTCGTAGGCTTCGGCATCGCGTTTCGAGAAGCGCGCAAATTCGCGCCGGTGTGCATCATGGTCCCGGTAATTGGCGAGATAATCGCCATCCCTGGTGAACACAGCGCCGCCCTCATAGGAGATAACCTGCAGGCCGAAGCGCGGCAGTTCGAGGTCGCGCATGATTTCAGGGCGAAACAGCGAACAGACATAGGAACAGTTGGAATAGAGGAAGCCCGACGTCAATTCCCGGCTGGTGGCGGCGCCGCCGACCCAGGGATTCTTCTCCACCACCAGCACGTCGAGCCCGGCGCGCTGGAGATAGCAGGCGTTGACCAGTCCGTTGTGTCCGCCGCCGATGACGATCGCATCCCAAGCTTTCATTTTGGCCCAGTCTTTCCATGCGATCCGCTGTTCATTTTGGCGTAATCCGTCCCCTCAATGCGCGAAATTTGGCACGGTAGTCGTCGTTTTGTCCAGCCGTATTGAATGAATGTTCAACAAATGATGTTGCGTTTTCCCAGACCTGGGCTAGGCTTTGCAGGCGTTCGAGACGGACATTCGTCGATTGGGGATCGAGGGTTGATGATCGAAACGGCCGAGGCCGAGCCGGAGTACGACGGAGCCGCCATCCGCTTCCTCGAGGCGCTGTGGGGCGACGGCTACCTGTCGCCGGGCGGGCCCGACGAAGTCGACCGCGTGCTCGAGGGACTTTCGCTCGCAGGCAAGACCGTGCTCGACATCGGCTGCGGGTCCGGAGGCATCACGCTGCATCTGGTCGAACGGCATGGCGCCGCGCACGTCACCGGCTTCGATGTCGAGCGGCCGGTGACCGAAACGGCCAGGCGCCGGGCAGCCTCCCGCGGGCTTGCCGACCGCGCCAGCTTCATCCAGGCGCCGCCTGGGCGGTTGCCTTTCGAGGATCAGTCGTTCGACGTCGTCTTCTCCAAGGATGCGCTGCTGCATGTCGCCGACAAGGATGCGCTGTTTGCGGAGATATTCCGCGTGCTCAAGGCCGGCGGCGCCTTTGCGGCATCAAACTGGATGATCTCGCATGACGGCGAACCATCACCGGAGATGAAGGCCTATGTCGCCGCCGAAGGGCTGTCCTTCGCGATGGCCTCGCCGGCGCGTTACGCACAGGCGATGCGCCAGGCGGGCTTTGCCGAGATCGCGGTTCGCGACCGCAATCCCTGGTACCGCGAGGTGGCGCGGGGCGAACTGGAAAGGCTGAAGGGGCCGCTCTATCCGACGGTCGCGGCGGCAGTGGGCGCCGCCTATGTCGACAAGAACATACGAACCTGGGAGGCCATGCAGAAGGTGCTTGACAGTGGCGAGCACCGTCCCACTCATCTTCGCGGGCAAAAACCGAAGATGGTCGGCTAGCCGGCGATGTGGAGCATGACCGCACCCATGAAAATTGCAGCACGCCAAGAGCAGTCCGCCGAGGCATCGAGCGAACCCGAGAAACGCGGGCGCAAGGCCTCCAAGGAGGTCAGGCAGCTTCAGCTGATCGAGGCGACGATCGATTCGCTGGCCAAGCGCGGCTATTCGGAGACGACGATGGCCGACGTCGCCGATGGCGCGGGCCTGTCGCGCGGCATCGTCAATTTCCATTTCGAGAGCAAGGAAAAACTGCTGATCGCGACCTTGCAGCATATGTATGACGAGTACTCGGCGCATTGGCGCAATGCCTTGGAGAAAGCGGGGAACGACCCCGCCGACCAGTTGCGGACCCTGGTCGCGGCCGATTTCGACCGTTCGATCTGCAACAAGCGCAAGCTGGCGGCCTGGTGCGCCTTCTGGGGCGAGGCCAAGTCGCGGCCGACCTACCAGGCGCTGAGCAGCGCCCGCGATGCCGTCTACCAGAACATCTTCATCGAGCTTTGCGCGACGCTCAAGCAAAGCGGCGGATATGACTACGAGCCGCAGGTCATGGCGCTGGCGCTCAGCGCGATGCTGGAGGGGCTGTGGCTGCGCTTGATGATGGGCACCGAAGACACCACCCGCGAGAGCGCCTTGCAGGCAGCCAACGAATTCCTGTCGGCCGCATTCCCTAAACATTACCAGGGAGCAGCCGCCACCCGTCGCAAGGCATGAAGCAATCGATAAAATAAAAGAGGATGGAACAGCAATGAAGACATCAATCCAGCGGCTGACATTGGCCCGACGCCTGACATTGACCCTGGCATTGACCGGCGTGCTGGCGGCCTCGGCCGCAGCCCTGGCGGTTGCCGCCGACAAAGACCTGGTCGTGTTCGACTGGTCCGGCTATGAGGATCCGAGCTTCCATCCGAAATATGTCGAAAAGAACGGCGATTCGCCGACCTTCGCCTTCTTTGGCGACGAGGACGAGGCGTTCGAAAAGGTGCGCTCGGGTTTCAAGGCCGATCTCGGCCATCCCTGCTCGCAGAGCGTGGTGAAATGGCGCGAGGCCGGCCTGCTGCGGCCGCTCGACACATCGAAGATCACAGGCTGGAAAGATCTCAATCCCGGAATCATGGCGATGAAGGATCTCGCCACGACCGCGGACGGCAAGGCCTGGTTCATGCCCTGGGACTGGGGCAACACCCAGCTCACCTATAATTCCGAAAAGGTCGACGCCAAGGACGTGCAGTCGCTGAAGGCGTTCGCCGATCCGAAGTTCAAGGGCCGGGTTTCGATCGGCGACAATGTCGACGACGCCTATGCGCTGGCGAGCCTCGCCATCGGCGTCAAGGACTGGACCAAGATGACCGACGACCAGTTCAAACAGGCGTCGGATTTCCTGCGCCAGGTGCATAAGAACGTGCGCTCCTACTGGACCGACACAACGGACGTGGTGCAGCTTTTGAGCGGCGGCGAGGTCGATCTTGCCTGGGCATGGAACGACGCCACCGTGCAATCGGTCGCCGCCGGCGTGCCGATCAAGTCCAAGAAGGACACTAACGAAGGCATTTCGACCTGGGTCTGCGGCTATGTGCTGTTCAAGGACGCGCCCGGCAATGTCGACAAGGCATATGATTATCTGAACGCCGTCAACGATCCCGAAACCGCCAAGGTGCTGGTCAAGGACTGGGGCTATGGCCAGGCCAACGCCAAGGGCATGGCCGGCGTCGATCAGGCCGTGCTGAAGGAAAAAGGCTATGACGACGTGCAGAAATTCGTCGACAAGACGCTGTTCCAGTCGCCGGTGCCGTCGCAGCTCAAGCTCAAGATGATCGCCGAGTTCGAGAAGATCAAAGCCGGATATTGAGCCGGTTCGGCCGCCCGCCCGTCTGCGGAGATGGTGGGCGGGCGGGCTCGCCAAGAGAGGCGAATTCTCATAACCTCGCGGCAGCCTTTCGCGACGGGGGAATTCGCACCATGAAGCCAGTGCTACGCCGCCTTGCCCTTGCCGTCGCCTGCGTGATCGGCGCCGGCACCGTCTATGCCTGGGCGGAAGGTGGCGGCGACCTCGTCGTGTTCGACTGGTCCGGCTATGAGGACCCGCTGCTGCACCCCGCCTATGCCGCCAAATACGGCGCCGAGCCGACCTTCGCCTTCTTCGGCGACGAGGACGAGGCCTTCGAAAAGATGCGAGCCGGCTTCAAGGCCGACATCGCGCATCCCTGTTCGCAAAGCGTGGTCAAGTGGCGCGAGGCGGGCTTACTGCAGCCGCTCGACACGTCGAGGATAGCAGGCTGGAAAGACCTCAATCCCGGCATCATGGCGATGAAGGATCTCGCCACCACAGACGACGGCAAGGCGTGGTTCATGCCATTCGACTGGGGCAACACCTCGCTTCTCTACCGCACCGACAAGGTGACGCCGGAGCAGGCGCAGTCGCTCAGGATCTTCGCCGACCCGAAGTTCAAGGGCCGCGTCACCATCGGCGACAATGTCGACGACGCCTACGCGCTGGCGAGCCTCGTCATCGGCCTCAAGAATTGGACAAGGATGACCGATGCCCAGTTCCAGGAGGCGTCCGCCTTCCTGCGCGACGTGCACAAGAACATCCGTTTCTACTGGACCGACGACACTGATCTCAACCAGGCCTTCATCGGCAATGAGGTCGATCTCGTCTGGGGCTGGAACGAGACCTATGTGACGCTGAAGGGGCAAGGCCTGCCGATCGCGATGAACCGCGACAGCAAGGAGGGTATCTCGACCTGGGTGTGCGGCTATGTGCTGATGAAGGATGCACCCGGCAAGCTCGATCAGGCCTATGACTTTCTGAATGCAGTCAACGCTTCTGCCGTTTCGGACTATCTGGTGAAGACCTTCGGCTACGGCCACGGCAACAGCGCCGGCATGGCTGTAGTCGACCACACGGTTCTGGCCGATCGCGGCTTCGACGATCTCGACAAATTCCTCGACAAGACGCTGTTCCAACAGCCGGTGGCGCCGGAGCTCAAGCAGCGCATGGTCGCCGAGTTCGAGAAGATCAAGGCCGGCTATTGAACAGCGAATCCACAAGAGCCGATGTCGTCATCATCGGCGCCGGCTTCACCGGGCTGTCGGCGGCGCTCGAGCTGAAAAAGGCCGGCGTCGATTTCGTGCTGCTCGAGGCGCGTGCCCGTGTCGGCGGGCGCGTCGAATCGGTGGAGATCGGCTCCGGCGAGCGCATCGACAGTGGCGGCCAGTTCCTGTGCGAGGACATGCCGGAACTGATGGCGCTTGTCGAAGCGCGCGGCAAGACGCTGGTCGAAACCCATGTCGAGGGCGCGTTTATCGCCCAGCCGCCGATCTCCGCCGCCGAGGCGAGGCGAACCTATTCTGGTTCGATGGCGATCCGCGAGCGGATGAACGCGATCGCGCCGGACGATCCCTCGATTGCCGGGCTGACCGTTGCCGCCTGGCTCGACCGGCAGGATGATGCCGATGCCGCCAAGGCAGCCTTCCGCTCGATGATCGAGGGCCTGTGGTGCCTGACGCTGGAGAAACTGCCGCTCTGGCACCTGATCGACAATGATCGGCGCATCACCAATGAGGTGCCGGAGCTCCAGTATTTCCTGCGCGAGACGATGCAGTCGGTGGCCGAGGACCTGGCCAGCGATCTCGGCGACCGGCTGTGGCTCAACGCGGCCGTTTCATGCATCGAGCATGGACCGCAAGGCGTTCGCATCATCTCGGCGGCGGGTGTCATTGAAGCGCGGGCGGCACTTGTCGCGGTGCCGCCGGTCATGGCGGCGAAACTGGACTTCGCACCCGCTCTGCCCGAATCCCTGGCGAAGGCACTCGGCGTTTGGGAAAGCGGCGCCGTGATCAAGGTGCTGGTGCGCTACCCCGCTGCCTTCTGGCGCCGCCGCGGCTTGAGCGGCATGGTGATGTGGCGCGACCCGCCGGGGCTGTTCGCTTGCGATGCCAGTCCGGATGAAGGCCACGCGGCGCTGGTCGTCTTCGTCGGCGGCCCGCTCGCCTTGCGCTGGGGTGAGCTTGGCGAGGCGGCACTGCGCGCCGAAGTGACCGGGAAACTGGTGGAAGCCCTCGGCCCCGGCGCGGCCGAAATCGCGGGTTTCAGCCAGCGCGACTGGACGCATGACCGCTGGAGCGGCGGCGGCTACAGCGACCTCATCGTCGACGTCGCGGCGACCGATGCCGAACCTGTGCTCCTGGCCGGCGCGCCGCCTGTTCATTTCGCATCGTCGGAGCTGTCGCCGTCATTTCCCGGCTATGTCGAAGGGGCGATCGTTGCCGGTCGCATAGCGGCGCGAAAGATCATCGCGGACCGTCAATCCGCCATCGCCACCAGGGCTTCGGGATCGTAGGCAAGGCGAATCGAAGTGCCGACCGGAATATCGTCGGCGCCGAAATCGTTGGTCTCGGTTACCGACAGCGGCTTTTCCAGGCCGGGGATCTCGACGATCAAATGGGTGATCTCGCCAAAATAGTGGCGTTCGACCACCTTTCCGGCAACCTCGAACTTGGCCGTCGCATTGTCCCACAACACGCGCAGGCGCTCCGGGCGGATGCCGAGCGTGGCGCCGCCGCCATTGCGCACGAAGGCCTTCGGCTTGTCGGTCTTCACACGGCCGAAGCCCAGCGTGTCGACGACCAGCGAGGCGCCGTTCTCCTCGACGATCTCGGCCTTGACGAAATTCATGCCGCCGAGGAAGTCGGCAACCTGGCGGTTGACCGGCCGCTGGTAGATCTCCTTGGGCGAGGCGACCTGCGCGATCTTGCCGCCGAACATCACGGCGATGCGGTCGGACATGGCCAGCGCTTCATACTGGTCGTGGGTGACCAGCACGAAGGTGATGCCGACGGCCTGCTGCAGGCGGCGCAACTCGACCTGCATCTGTTCGCGCAGCTTCTTGTCGAGCGCCGACAGCGGCTCGTCGAGCAGCAGCACCTTGGGCCGCATCACCAGCGCGCGGGCGAGCGCGACGCGTTGCCGCTGGCCGCCGGACAGCTCGGTGGCGAGACGCTTGCCGAGGCCGGTGAGAGAGACCTGCGCCAGGGCTTCCTCGACGCGGCGCTTCTCCTCGCCGCCCTGCAATTTCAGCCGCTTCAGGCCATAGGCGACGTTCTGCTCGACGTTGAGATGCGGGAAGATCGCATAGCTCTGGAACACCATGTTGGTCGGTCGGCGATTGGGCGCAATGCCTTCCATCGGCTGGCCGCCGACCGAGATCGAACCGCTCGTCGGGTTGTCGAAGCCGGCGATCATGCGCAACAGCGTGGTCTTGCCGCAGCCGGACGGGCCGAGCAGCGAGAAGAATTCGCCCTCGCGGATGCTCAGGGAGGCATCGTCGAGCGCCTTGAAGGCGCCGTAGCTGCGGGTGACGCCGTTGATCTCGATCATCGTCCGTTCTGACAGGGTTCGTGCGGATGGGGCCTGCTCAGGCATAAAGCCCTCCCTCGTTCTTCGTGCGTCTGGCGGCGCGGCGGCGCAGGATTTCGGCGACGGTCATCAGCAGGAAGGAGGCGACCAGCAGCAGCGTGCCGAGCGCGAGCACGCCCGGCAGTTTCGCCGCGAAGCGCAACTGGCCCCAGATATAGATCGGCAGCGTCGCCTCGGTACCGGTCAGGAAGAAGGCGATGATGAACTCGTCCAGCGAAATGGTGAAGCAGACCAGCAGGCTGGAGATGATTGCCGGCGCCACCATCGGCAGCGTCACCCGCCGGAAGGTGCCGAAGGCGCTCTCGCCGAGGTCGGCCGAGGCCTCCTCGAGGCTGCGATCGAAACCCTCGAAGCCGGAGGTCAGCACCGTCATCGAATAGGGGATGCAGACCAGGACATGGCCGAGCACGACGGTGAACAGGGAGAGGCTCAAGCCGAGCTGCAGCATCACCAGCAGCATCGAGATGGCGACGATGACTTCCGGCAGCACGAGCGGCGCCATGATCAGGCCGTTGATGGCCCGCCGGCCGGGATAGCGGTAGCGGGTGATCGAGCGGGCGGCGAGGATGCCGAGAACCGTCGAAAGGACGGACGCCGAGACGCCGACGATCAGGCTGTTCCAGGTGGCGTCGAGCAGCGCCGGCGTGTTGGGCAGGTCCTCGTACCATTTGAGGGTGTAGCCGGTGAGAGGGAATTTCGGCGTAGCCGCCGTGTTGATCGAAAAGATCGGCAGGAAGATCACAGGCAGATAAAGGAAACCTACATAGAGGAAGGCATAGGCCGATAGCCAGCCGCCCGGCAGCAGACGTCGCGCCGCGCTCATCGCGCAAGCCTCTGGGCGGCACGGATGAGCAGCACCGTGGCGCCGGCCATCAATGTCACGACTAGCATGGTGGTGACGGAAAGGGCGGCGCCCAGCGGCCAGTTCGAGGCCTTGCCGAACTGCGCCTGGATGGCGTTGGCGATCATGACGCCGTCCTTGCCGCCGACGAGCTTGGGGGTGACATAGTCGCCGACCGTCGGGATCATGACGATCAGCGCCGCCGAGATGATGCCTGGCGCCGACAGCGGCAAAGTCACGCGAAGGAACGAACGAAAGGGACCGTCGCCGAGATCCGTGGCCGCTTCCACCAGGGTCCGGTCGATCTTCTCCAGCGAGACGAAGATCGGCAGGATGGCAAAGGCCGCCCAGGCGTGGGTCAGCGTGATGATGACGGCGCTCGAATTGTAGAGCAGCGCCGTCGACGGCTCGTCGATGATGCCGAGGCCGATCAGCCCGGAGTTCAAGACGCCATTATAGCCGAGAATGACCTTCCACGACATCACGCGCAGGAGATAGCTGGTCCAGAACGGGATGGTGATGAGGAACAGCCACAGGCTCTTGTGGCGGCCGCCGTGGAAGGAAATGAAATAGGCGATCGGATAAGCCAGGACGACGGTGAAGAAGCTGACCGTCAGCGAGATATACAGCGAGCGCCACAACAGATCGCGATAGATCGGCTCGGTCAGGGCGACGCGGTAGTTTTCCAGCGTGAAGGTGCGGTCGATGGTCAGATAGTTCTGCGTCCAGAAGGAGTGGGCGATGACCACCAGGATCGGCAGGACCAGGAGGATGAGCGCGTAGAGAAAGGTCGGGCTGATCAGGGCAAAGCCCTGCACGGGTTCGGATTGCAGAAGGGCATTTCGTCTGGCCCGCGTCATGCGCAACGGGGGCGACCCTTCCGCCGCCGCCGTCATTGCCAGGCTCCGGGGGGCAGGGCTCCGGCTGTGATCTCGGTTGCTGGCCTGGAGCGTCCCGCCATGCGGTATCCCGTTGGACTGGCGCCGGCTGTTTGTTCCCAATTTTGTTTTGGAGCGCGATCGAACGCAAAACCGGTGACCAGTTTTGCTGATCGCGCTCCGAGCTTGCCGGCTTTCTTTCATCATGCCCGCATCCGCGGATTGAAATCAAGCGCTATTTCTGAGATATTGATTGAACAGACATTCAAAATGGTGGGGATTATGCCGGAAATTTCCGGCACTGCCGGCCAAATTTCGAAATCCTGAATTCGACGAATGATGTGGAGATGACAATGGCGGCTGCGAGGGACCTGAAGGCGAGCGAAATGGCCGAAGCTGGAGCCGCCGATGCCGTCGAGTTGGCCAGGCGCCATCTCGTCCAGCCCTGGCCGTATGCCGGTTCGGTCGGCGCGGAAGCGCGCGCGCTGATCGGCGAAGGCGACGGCATCTACATCACCGACGGCACCGGCAAGCGGTTGATCGACGGGCCGGCCGGCATGTGGTGCGTCAATGTCGGCCATCGGCGCGAGGAGCTCGCCAGGGTGATGTACGACCAGGCGATGGCACTGTCCTACAATACGCCCTGGTACACGATGAACGCGCCGTCGGCGGAACTTGCCGGTCGCATAGCCGGTCACGCGCCCGGCGATCTCAGCCACGTCTTCTACACCACAGGCGGCTCCTCGGCGGTGGAGACGGCGCTGCGCTTCATGCAGTTCTACAACAATGTGCGGGGCCGGCCGGAGAAGAAGCTGATCCTGTCGCGCGGCGGCGCCTATCACGGCTCGACCTATCTGTCGGCCTCGCTCAATGGCCGCCCGCGTGACCGCGACTGGATGGACGGCGCCGACGAGCTGGTGATCAAGCTGTCCTCGCCCGATCCGTTCCGTCGTCCGCAGGGCATGAGCATGGCTGATTTCACCGACTTCCTCGTCGACCAGTTCCGCGACACCGTCGCGCGTGTCGGCGCCGACAGGATCGGCGCTTTCGTCGGCGAGCCGGTGCAGGCCTCCGGCGGCGTTATCGTGCCGCCGGACGGCTATCTCAAGCGCATCCGCGAGATCTGCCGCGACAACGACATCCTCTATGTCTCCGACGAGGTGGTGACGGGCTTCGGGCGCCTGGGCCATGTCTTCGCCTCCGGCGACATGTTCGGCATCGATCCCGACATGATCACCTTCGCCAAGGGTGTGACGTCAGGCTATTTCCCGCTCGGCGGCGTCATCATATCGGAACGGCTGCTGGAGGAACTGCGCCGGTCGAACCATCCCGACGCGATGTTCGGCCATGGCCTGACCTACACCTCCCATCCGGTCGGCTGCGCAGTGGCGCTCAGGAATCTCGACCTTCTGGAACAGGGCGTACTTGCCCATACGCAAGCGGTCGCGCCCTACTTCCAGGCGCAGCTGAAGACGCTGGAAGAATTGCCGTTGGTCGGCGAGGTGCGCGGGCTGGGATTGATGGGCTGCGTCGAATGTGTCGCCGACCGCGAAAGCAAGGACCCGCTGCAGCTCGACAAGGATGTCGGCAAACGCATCGACGCGCATTGCCACGAGCTCGGCCTGCTGGTGCGGCCGCTGATCAACATGTGCGTGATGTCGCCGCCGCTGGTCATCACGCGCGAGCAGATCGACGACATGGTCGGCATTTTGCGCGAGGGCATTTCGCGCACGATGGATGATCTCAGGAAAGAAGGGGTGTGGCGGGGATGACGTTCTTTCTTCGCCCCGCATAGGACGGGGAGAGGAGCGCTCTCACCGATGGTTTCGCCAATTATCGGCGTCGCCTATCCACGCGACCGCAGCGCGTCGTTCAAGTTCCACATGTCCTTCTCCTCCGGCGCCGTTTCGAGCCCAAGCACGGGGATCTGCCTGCGCAGATGGTCGTGGTGGGTGCGCACTCCGTATTCGAGGTCGGAGAGGTAAAAACCCTCGAAGGCTTCCGACAGCATGGATTCGTTCGACCACACCGAAAGCTGGACATCCTCCGACATGGTGTCGCGGTCGATGCGGAAGGAGAGATAGCGGGCCGCAGCCTGCTCGCGGCTTTCGTCGCGATAGCGGTAAATGGCGCCGCGCAGCAGGGTCTCACCCGTCGACAGCGGGAACTCCTGATAGAACTGCACCGATTCCGGCATCACCGAGAGGACGGCATTGGGGAAGATGCCATAATAGACCCAGGCCTTCTTCAGATAGTCCGGCAGATGCGCCGGCTCCGGCGCGATCTTGACGTAGTTCCTTACGCTCCAGCGACGGCCGGCATGCGGGTTGTAGCTGGCGAAGGAGCGCGACACGCCGTTGACGAAGGGTTCGTCGAAATAGGTCGCGCCATAGAGGTCCTGCAGAGCCGGGTGCGCCATGGCGACGTGATAGCCCTCATTGTCGACGTCGCGCACCGACTTCCAGTTGACCGGAGTTTTCTGGGTCCAGATCCCCCAGGAGGGCACCATGTCGGCGGCCTTGTAGTGCGAGAATTCGGGCTCGATCGGCTTCATCAGCTCGGCGACGGAGGGCTGCGGGCCGCCAGCGCGGAAGCGAATGAAGATAAAGCCCATCCAGACCTCCAGATCGAGCGGCATCAGGCCGAACTCGGTCTTGTCGAGATCGGGAAAGGAACGCGGGCGGGCAGCGCCGCGCAACGTGCCGTCGAGATTGTAGACCCAGCCGTGGAACGGGCACACTAGCGCGTTCTTGCAATTGCCCTGGCTGTCGGCGACGACACGGCTGCCGCGGTGGCGGCACATATTGTTGAAACCGCGCACGACGCCGTCCTTGCCGCGCACGATCAGAGCGCGTTCGCCGACGACGTCCATGGCCAGGTAATCGCCGGCGTCAGGGATGTCGCTGACATGTCCGGCGATCTGCCAATGATTGCGGAAAACGTGCTCCTTCTCGAGTTCGAGGAGGGCATCGGAATGGTAGCTCCAGCCAGGCAGTCCCCGCCGGTCCCAATCGTTGGGAATGGCCACGTCACGGAGATGCGGGTTCATAAAACGTCTCTTCTTTTTATTGAATATCCGTTCAATATAATCATATTTTTCATTGAAATGCAATGGCTTGTGGAAACAGGCATATTTTCGAAAGAAAGTTGGCGCACCGATTTCAATCCAATCCGATGCAACGGCTCGCCCCGAAAACCCGGAGAATCCGGGCGTTAGCCCGGGTTCAAAGCTTGGTTCCGGCTGTTTTCGAAGCAAATCCTGCCAGGAGGGAGCCGAGACAAAAAGGGCGTCGCCGCACGTCTTGCCCGCTTGCCGGTCCGCCGAGCCGGGATCGGCTGCGCGAGATGCCCACTTGATGTGGTCTGGCCACGGGGCCGTTTCAAGGCGGTTACAATATCAGATTCACGCCAGCTTTCCGCTGATACAGAGCGCGACTAAGTTCGTTTTATCAAAAAAAGAAAGTCAACGAAGGGGATGATGATGCATGCGAAAGTTCAGATTGCCAGTAATGACCGCCGGTCCCAGGCTCCGGAGCGCGTTAGCCGCCGCCCGAAGCTGGCATTGCGCCGGCGCGCCAGCGACCACCCCATGGCGATGTTCATGGCGCTGGCTGCTTGCGCCTTCGCCGGCATGGCGTTCGCGCCGACGGTCGGCCCGGCCTTTGCTTCGCTCAATCCACCGGTCAACGTCGTCGGCGGCGCAATGACCACCACCAGAACCGCACGCCTGCCGATGCCGATGATCGACTTTGCCTGCAAGGGTCAGGCCTGGGGCGCCGAGAGCGCCGATTGCCTGCGGGCCATAGCCGAGCAGTCCGGAGCCCACAAAGCCCGTGCGGTCCGGATGATCGCCAATGCCGCGCCACTGACCAACACGCCGAATATTTTCTGAGTTTTGGCTGAAACGTTGTTCCGAAGCGGCTCCGCTTTGGATCGTGCCGCGGCGCTCCCCGAGCGCGTCCAGCGCTCCCTTCGGCTCCCGCCGCATGTCGGCCGGGGGCTTTTTTAACCGGTTGGTACGGTCTATCCCTTCGAAACCACCTGGTCGGCAATGGCGGAAAGCACGCTGCGCACATCCAGCGTGCTGAACGGTTTCTCCAGGATCTGCGGACGCTGCAAGAGCGGCAGCGCCTCGATTTCGGCCTTGGCGCCGATCAGGTCGCCAGTGACCAGCACGAAACGCCGCGCCAGTTCCGGTCTTTCGGCAAGCAACTCTCGATAGATGGTCATGCCGCTTGTTCCAGGCATGCGCAGGTCCGAAAAGACGATGTCGGGCGGCATGTGGCCAGCCAATATGGCTGTGGCCGTGTCCCAGAGGGGCGCGATCCGTGACTTGATGCCCATCAGTTCGAGTATGTCGGAGAGCGAACCGGCGACGTCGGGCTCGTCATCGATGATCAAGGCGTGGCGCAGCCCGCTCGATCGCGGCTGGCCCTCGCCGGCGATGGCGACGCCGGCTACAATGGCCGGCAGCTGGACGACGAAACGGGCGCCACTTGGCAGCACTTCCTCGAACCAGACATTGCCATTGTGCCGCTCGATGATCGATTTCGAGATCGACAGGCCGATGCCGGTTCCGACGCCGACCGGCTTGGTGGTGAAATAGGATTCGAAGATGCGGGACCGGATCGCTTCCGGTACGCCAGGCCCATTGTCCTCGACCGAGAAACCAGGATCGCCGCGCTCGCTGCGGAAGGTCCGCACCTTGATCAGCCGGTCGCCGCCTATGCCTGCCAGCGCATGCTGGCTGTTGATGAGAAAATTGGCGGCCACCTGGGTGACGTGATCGGCGTCGGCCATGGCCAGCAACGGGCCAGGCGCGAAATCGGTGTCGATGATGATCCCGCTCGAGCGCGCGCCGTAGGCGGTCACCTCGAGCGCCGCGCGGATCACCTGGTTAAGGTCCGTCTCGGCCCGCTCGGTCGGATGCAGCCGGACCATCGACAGGAAGCTCTTGACGATACGGCCGCAGCGCTCGGCGGCGGCGCGAACTTTCTCGGCGCGAACCTTGGTCTGCGGATCGGAGGCGAATTCGTGCAGCAGCGTCGACTGGGCGACAACCACGGCCAGCGGGTTGTTGAGTTCATGCGAGACACCCGCAAGCAGCGAACCCATCGCCGCCATCTTCTCGTTCTGGTGCAGCTTCTCGCGCTGGCGGTTGATCTCCTCCTCGGCGCGCAGCTTGTCGCGCAGGTCGCGGATGGAGCCGAAGATCAGGCGGCGGTCGGCGACTCGCATCTCGGTCGCCGTCAGTTCGATGGGGAAAATCTCGCCGGCGGCGTTCTGGGTCACCGTCTCGAGCCGCTGTCCGACCATTGGCGCGCCGCGGCCGGACATGTATTCGGCCCCCGACGCATAGCCCTTGCGGTAATAGATCGGCACGATGGTGTCGAGCAGGTCCTTGCCGAGGATATCGCTGCGCAGGAAGCCGAACATCTTCTCGGCGGCCGGATTGAATTCGACAATCGAGCCGGTCTCATCGATGACGAGGATGGCATCGAGCGAGGCTTGCAGCATGGTGCGGCGGATGACCTCGCTGGCGTGGGCGTCGGAGGGCGAGCGTTCGATCGCGTCGCCGATGGCCAGCGCGATGATGTGCAGCGTCGCTTCTTCCTCGTCGGTCCATTCGCGCTCCTCGATGCAGTCATTGACCGCCAGCGTCCCCCATAGGTGGCCATGCGCGAACACGGACACCGACAGGAACGATTTAATGCTCTGTTTTTCGAAATCGGCTCTCAGGAAGCCGTCCAGGTCGCGCGTATGGCCGGCGAAAATCTTGCCCTGCCGTTCATCCTCCTGCAGCCGTTCCAGCAGCGGATCGGCGTTGATGATCGACTGCACGATCACCGTCGGCGAGGCCAGCTCGCCACCGACCACGGGATCGATCCAGTAGGCGGCCACCGACTGGGCAAATCCCTGGCCGGGCAGTTCGCGCAGGCGGAACAGGATGCCGCGCTGGCAGTCCATTGCGCGGCAAAGCGTTTCCAGTATGGCTTCCATCTCGCGCTGCCAGTCGCCGGCCTCGCGCAGCCGCCGCACCACGCGCACGGCCGCCATCGCCGCGCCTTGCCGGCCGTCTTGCATGTCCGTGCCTGCTGCTTCAGCGGTCATTTTCAGCCATTGTTGCGGTGCCAAGCGGATTTCATGCGCCGCGTCTCAAATCCTTGTTTTTATGCGTTGTCCCAAAACCAAGAGCGTTTTTGGGCGACAAGTATTGCGACGGATCCGTCCACAGACCAGCACAGGCGCGGGAGCAATCCCCCGCGCCCACTTAGTGGCCGTCGCCGGCCGGCAGCGAGAAGATATAGCCTTCGCCGCGCACCGTGCGCAGGAATTTCGGGCTGGCCGGATCCGTTTCTATCTTCTTGCGCAGGCGCATGATGCGAATGTCGACCGCGCGCGAGGATTCCGGATCTTCGGTGAGGCCGATCGCTTCGGAAATGGCAGCACGTGTCAGCAGCCGGTTGGCGCGGGTCAGGAAAACCTCCAGCACGTCGAACTCGCTCTTGGCCATGTCGATCACCGCGCCGTTGGCGCCGGTGACCAGCCTGCCGTCGAGATCAGCCTGGAAGGAGCCGAAAGCGACGGAGCGGCGCGGATCGCTCGCCTTTTGGCCGTGCATCGGCGCGTGCTGCGGAACCCGGCGCAGCACGCTGCGGACCCTGGCCAGCACCTCGCGCAGCTCGTAGGGTTTGACGATGTAGTCGTCGGCGCCGAGCTCAAGTCCGACGATGCGATCAAGCGCGGTGCCGGCGGCGGTGGCATAGATGATGCCGATCGGCAGTCTCGAGCGCAACCAGCGGCCGAGCGATAGCCCATCCTCACCCGGCATGGCGATGTCGAGGATGGCGAGGTGGAATGATTGCGTTTCGACCAGGCTGCGCGCGGCGGCCGCGGTTTCGGCGGTCGCCACGTCATAGCCGGCGGCGCCGAGATATTCGGCGACCGCCTCTCTGAGATCGGGCTCATCCTCGACAATTAAAATTCTTGCCCGCACGATGCGCTCGCTCCCACTTTCGGTGGAAAGTAGATTGGGTATAAACATGATGTCCAGCACTCATATCGGGTTGCCAGGAAATGGTTGGAAAACATGGCTGCACGCGCCGTTATCGGGCTTATCTGCGTCGCCGACGTGGTGGCGACCGAACTCGCCGATCACCTTGAGCGGCGAGGCCACGACGTGCGTCAGGCGCGCCAGCCCTGGGAAGCGGAATCTATGCTGGCGGGAAAGGGCGTCGACGTCGTCGTCGTCGGTGACAGCCTCAGCCAGGCGGAGGGACGTGATCTGCTCAGGCGTTATGGCAGCCAAGGCGGGGGCGGTGAAGGCGGACCGGATTTCATCCTGATCTGCCGGCCGTGCGACCTCGTCGACAAGGTGCTGGCGCTCGAGCTCGGTGCGGCCGACGTCATCGAAAGTCCGCTCAATGTCAGGGAACTCGCCGCCCGCGTCGGCGGCCTGCTGACGCGGCGGGGCAGGGCCGCCCAGGAACTGATCGTGTTGGAGAACGCGACCGTCGATTTGAGGTCGGCCATCGTCATGCACCGCTCGGGCACGGAGGAGCAGCTTTCGCCCGGCCAGGTGGCGCTGCTTCGGCTGTTCCTGGCCAGTCCCCGCAAGGTGCTGACGCGCGACGACATAATCGCGGCGGCGCCGGCCGAGAATGTCGACGCTTTCGACCGCTCGATCGATTCGCGCATCGTGCGGCTGCGCCGCAAGCTCGATACGGAAGCCATCATCACCATACGCGGCGCCGGCTACCGTTTCGATCCGCCGGCGCAATTCGCCGATTGACGGCTGGGCGCTCACGCAATTCCTCTGGTTGAGCATCGGATTTCCAAACCGGTTTTCACCTCGGGCCCGATTGCCCTGTGCTCAGCGCACCACCAGTAGCGATGGCCCCGGCGGCATGTCGCTGCCTGCCGTGAACTCGCCTGCTTGCGCGCGCTCTTTCAAGAGCACGGTGGCGAGCCCGGCAAAGCCGAGCAGGCCCTGTGCGTAGAGCAGTGCCGAAAGCACCGAAGCTGCAAGTTTCGTTTTCATTGCGTCAATCCCCAGTAAATCATGTTGCGGCAGCTTGTTTTCCGAAGACCAACGCCCGTCTTGAGTGGGCGCGTGACGCCTCGGCATACTTCAGGAACTCCCGAAGTGCCCGCGCCGTCTACGGAGCCCCCCGTCACGGCGCGGGCCTTCGGTCCTCTCAGCAGCAAGTTGCCGGAGGGGCCGCGCAATGCCAGCAGCCGAAGGCCAACCCGCCAGTGGGCCTTGAGCCGGACGATGCGCAGGCTGGAACAATCCAGACCGTGGCACAAAACAGGACGGTATAGAGGGTTGAGATCTCACTCGAACTCATCGCCGCGAGGCTGGCCATGGAACCGTCGGCAACCGTGCCGGCGCCGCTAATGGCTGCTGCTGCGATGCTGATCCCGAGAAACCAGGACCGCATGTTCGTTTTCGTTCCCGTGGTCGTTGCCGTCTGCTTTCGTTACGTCAACTTTGCCGACGGCCTGTATCCGCTTCATGCCGCCGAAAATGCGCTTTGTTGCAGATTCTGTTTCGAAATAGGGCTCCAACCTTTCAGTTTTGGCTAATCCGAACTTTCGTTTCGGGCTGGATACCTATGTGCCTACTCCTGTCCAGGGTGACAGCGTCGATGTTCGCCATATGGGAACTTTGGCCCATTAACCAGAGGAAACATATTCGAAACACAAACGAGCATTTCACGAAATCTTTCCGAAACATGATGCAGGGATAAGCCGCTCATCGAATTTGGGGCCGGCCAGCCCGGCAGAGAGAGGGACATCATGCATACTGCTATTTCCGCCAAGCTCATCAACATCACCGCCGCCGCTGCCCTGACGGCTGCGGCGCTTCTGTTCGGCGCCGGCACGGGTACCGCGCATGCCGCCAACAAGATCGTGGCGCGCGTCTCGCTTTCGCAACAGGTCATGGAAGTCTCGGTCGACGGCCGCCCGGCCTTCGCCTGGAAGGTTTCCACCGGCGACAGGGCGCATGTGACGCCGACCGGCTCGTTTAAGCCGACGCGCATGCATGAAATGTGGTATTCGAAGAAGTACGACAACGCGCCGATGCCGCATTCGGTGTTCTTCAGCGGCGGCTATGCGGTGCACGCCACCTATGCCATCAAGCGGCTTGGCCGGCCGGCCTCGCATGGTTGCGTGCGGCTGCATCCCGACAATGCCGCCGATTTCTACCAGCTCGTCGAAACCTTCGGGCCGGCCAACACCAGCATCGTCATCGTCAAGTAGCTGGCTGGCAACGGATCGGCACAGCAGCCATATCCGTTCAGGGCTCCCGCCGGAACATTTTCCCGCGGTAAATCGAGCACAGCCAAAGAAAGAGGCCGGGACGTTTCGGCCTCTTTTCTTTGTTAGTTTTTGTTAGTTCGGCAATGCCGTTTCCATCAGCTCGGCAATGCCGGCATCAATTTGGGATCCGGCTTCTCGGCCAGCTGGGGCAAGTCCTTGCTGGCAATGAAGGTATAGAACATGGGCACGACGAAGAGCGTGAACATGGTGCCTACCAGGATGCCGGTGAAAATGACCAGGCCCATCGAATAGCGGGCCGCGGCGCCGGCGCCGCTGGACGTGATCAGCGGCACCACGCCAAGCGCCATCGCCGCCGTCGTCATCAGGATAGGCCGCAGCCGCACCTTGGCCGAAGCGATGATGGCGTCGCGTCGCCGCATACCGTGGATCTCGCGCTGCTGGTTGGCGAACTCGACCAGCAGGATGCCGTGCTTGGTGATCAGGCCGATCAGCGTGATCAGTCCGACCTGCGTGTAGATGTTGAGTGTGCCGAGGCCCAGATTGAGCGGCACGATGGCGCCGAAGATCGACAGCGGCACCGCCATCATGATGATCAGCGGATCACGGAAGCTTTCGAACTGCGCCGCCAGCACCAGATAGATGACGATGACGGCCGCCCCGAAGGCGATCAGGATCGTGTTGCCCTGTTCCTTCTCCTGCCTGGACTGGCCCGAATAGTCGATGAAGAAGGTGTCGGGCAGGCTCTCCCTGGCTATGTCCTCGAGGACTTTCAATCCATCGCCCGTGGTGACGCCGGGCAGCGGCAGCGCCGAGATCGTCGACGAATTCAGCTGGTTGAACTGCTCGATCGCGGCCGGCGACGCATTGGTCGAGATCTTCACCACCGCCGACAGCGGCACCATCTCGCCCGTTACGCTGCGCACGAAGTACTCGCCGAGTTTTTCGGGATTGTCGCGGAATTCTTTCGGCACCTGCGGGATGATGTCGTAGCTGTTGGAGTCGCGGTCGAACTGCGCCACTTCGGCGCCGCCGACCAGCAGCGTCAGCGTCCGGCCGATATCGGCGATCGGCAGGTTCAGCGCCGCGGCGCGGTCGCGATCGATGGTCACCGTCACCTGCGGCGCGTCATAGGCCATCGAATTCTGCACGACGATGAAGCGGCCGGAGGCCTGTGCCTTGTTCTTGATCTTCTCGGCCACGTCGTACACTTCCGAGGAGTCGCCGGTCGATCGCACCACCAGGGCGATGGGCAGGCCGCCGCCGGAGCCCGGCAGCGTCGGTGGCGCAAAGACGAAGGCCTGGACGCCCGCCACCTTGGCGAGACGGGCTGTGATGTCGGCCTGCAGCTCCTTCGAGTTGCGCTTGCGCTCCGCCCAGTCCTTGAAGGCGAAACCGACGAACGCACTGTTCGTCGTGCCGCCGAACGCGACGGCCGAGAACTGCGCCCGCGTTTCGGGAATATCCTTCACCAGACCGAGCATCTGGTTGACGTAAGTCTCGGTGTAATCGGATGTCGCATAACGCGGCGCCGTTACAAGCGAGAGCAGGAAGCCCTGGTCTTCTTCCGGCGCCAGTTCGGTTGAGGTCTTGGTGAACATGAAGCCGGTCACCCCGACAAGCGCCAGCACGATGATCAGCGTCAGCGGGCGATAGTTGAGCGACCCGGTGACGGCCCGCTCATAGACGTGCTCGACCCGCGCGAAAGTGCCGTCGACAATGCGCTGGAAACGGCCTGGCGTGCCGGACTTCAGCAGGCGCGCCGACATCATTGGCGTGATGGTGATGGCGATCACGCCCGACAGCACCACCGAGCCGGCGAGCGTGACGGCGAATTCGCGGAACAGCGCGCCGGTCAGGCCGCCGGTGAAGGCCAATGGTGCGAACACCGCGGCCAGCGTCATGGTCATGGCGACGATGGCGGTGGCGATCTCGCGCATGCCGTTGAAGGCCGCCTGCATCGGCGACATGTGGTCCTCTTCCATGTGGCGGTGGATATTCTCCACCACCACGATGGCGTCGTCGACGACGAGGCCGATCGCCAGAACCATGGCGAGCAGCGACAGAAGATTGATCGAATAGCCCACCGCGAACAACAGGAAGCAGACGCCGATCAGCGACAGCGGGATGGTGACGATGGGCATCATCACCGAACGGAAAGAGCCAAGGAACAAAAGGATGACGACGACGACGATGGCAACGGCCTCGCCGATGGTCTTGAACACTTCGTCGATCGAGGCGCTGATCTGCCCGGTCGCGTCGTAGACGATCTCGATCGTCATGCCTTTCGGCAACGTCTCCTGGATTTGAGGCACCAGCTTGGTGAGCGCCGCCGCCGTGGTCAGGGGATTGGCAGCCGGGGTCGGGAAGATGGCGAGGAAGGTGCCTGGCTTGCCGTTGAAGGAAACCCTGGTGTCGGTATTCTCGGCGCCCAGTTCGACGCGGGCGACATCGCGCAGCCGCACCACATTGCCGTCGGTCGAGCGCAGCGGCAGTTCGGCGAAGGCTTCCGGCGTCTGGAGCGTCGAGCGCACGGTGATCGAGGAGACGACATATTCGTTCTCGGTGTTGCCGGGCGCCGACAGGAAGTTGGAGTTGTTGATCGCCGTCAGCACTTCCGATGCGGTCACACCGCGCGCGGCGAGCCTGACCGGATCGATCCAGACCCGCATCGAGTATTCCTGGGCACCGAAGATCTGCACGTCGGCGACGCCTTCGACCGTCGACATGCGGGGCCTGATGACGCGTTCGATATACTCGGTCAGCTGCTCCTTGGTCATGTTCGGGTTCTGCATCGAGATGTACATCATCGCGAATTGCTGGCCCGTGCCCTTGACGATGACGGGATCCTTGGAGGCGTCCGGCAAGGTGCCGCGCACGCCCTGGACCTTGGACAGCACTTCGGTCAGCGCGACGTCCGGGTTGGAGCCGAGCTTCATCTGCACAGTCACGGTGCTGGAGGACGGTCGGCTCGACGACGTGACGTAATCGATGTTCTCGGTCGAGGCGACGGCGCGCGCGATCGGAGCGGAAATGAAGCCCTGGATCAGGTCGGCGCTGGCGCCCGGATAGGCCGTCGTGATGGTGATCGCGGTTTCGTCAACCTTCGGATACTGGCGGATCGACAGGCTGAATATGCCCTGGAAACCCAGGAGCAGGATCATGCATGCAAGGACCGTGGAGAGGACGGGCCGGCGAATGAAGAGATCGGAAACGCTCATTGCTGGTCGGCCTGCTTGTTCGCCGATTTGGTTGGGTCGATGGTGTTGTCGACGTTGACGGACATGCCGTTGAAGAGGCGATTCTGACCTGCCGTGACAACCTCATCGCCCGCCTTGAGGCCTTCGACGATCTCGACCATGCCCTCGTTACGGCGGCCGGGCTTGACGAATACCTGCGACAGGACCAGGGCAGGCTGCTCGCCCCCCGCGGCCGGCTTGGCCTGATCGGCGGCGGCCTTGTCCGCTGGTTTTGCCGCATCGGCGGCAGGCTTCGCGGCTTCGGCCGGTTTGGCATCGGCCGCGGGCTTGGCGTCCGCCGGCTTGTCGGTCGCCGCCGCGGCGGGGTTTGTCTCCGGCTTGGTCGGCTGCGCCTCGGCGGGCTTTGCCGGGTGCACCACGAATATGTAGTCGCCATAGAGGCTGGTGGTCAGCGCCGTCTGCGGCAGCGCCAGCACATTCTGCTCCTCGGGCAGTTCGACACGCACTTGCACGAACTGGCCGGGGGTCAGCTTGCCTTCGGGATTGGCGACTTCCGCCCGGATGTTCACCAGCCGGCTGGACGGGTCGATCTTGGGATCGATACCGCGAATGGTCCCAGCAAAAGGCATGTCGCCGCCGCTGAGGCCCAGCCGAACCGTCTGCCCGATCTTGAGCAGCGGCAGTTGCTGTTCGGGAACCGTGAAGTCGACCCGCATCGTGTCGAGATCCTGCAGCGTCACCACGGCGGTGCCGGGCGCCAGATATTGGCCTAGATCGATCTTGGGGATGCCGACGGTTCCAGCAAAGGGCGCCGTCAGCTGCTTCTGGTCGAGCACTGCCTGAAGCCTGTTGACCTGGGATGCCGAGGCGGACGCGGCCGCACGTGCGGTGTCCAAGGTCGAGTCCGAGCCGACACCGCGCTTGGTCAGTTCGAGTGCACGGGTCAGCGATGTCTGATCGAGCGCCGCCTGCGCCTTCTGTGCCGCGAGATCGGCACGCTCTACGGCGTCGTCGAGCTGCAGCAGCACCGCATTGGCCGCCACTTTCTCGTTGGCATGGAAGGGGATCTCCTTGACGATGCCGGCGGTCTCAACCGTCAGGTCGACACCGCGCACGGCGCGGACCGTGCCGATCGCCTCGATGCCCGGCGTCCAGTTCGACGGCTTGACGATGGTTGTCGACACGGTTGCCGCTGGCGGCTTCATCGTGGCGAAATATTGCTTAATGCCGTTGTCACGCAGGAAATTGAACCCGACGATGCCGCCGACCACGATGACGAGCACGGCCAACACAAGAATGATGATAACGAAACGGAGTATGCGCTTGAACAAGGAAGTCCCCTCAGTCGAAATCCGGCGCGAAGCGCGGATATCGGGACACATATCGACTGCGGGCCCCGATTTCAAATGACCGCGGTCTTACTGTACCGTCTGGACGGTCTTGTCAATTGGGCCTAAGCTTGCGATGGGAGGCGCCATGAAAGCCCAACGAACGAACTCGCGCGAGAGGATTCTCGCTGCGGCGGCGGACGTCGCACGGGAATCCGGTCCCGGTAGCCTGTCCCTGGATGCCGTCGCCAGCCGCGCCGGCGTATCAAAGGGCGGACTGCTCTACAATTTCCCGACCAAGGCCAAATTGATGCAGGGCCTGGTCGAAGGCTATCTGCGCGAATTCGAGCAGGCGCTAGAGACCGCCAGCAGCAACGACAATGGCGCAAATCCGCTCGCCGTCTACATCAGGCTTTCGGCCAAGGATTGCGAGGACAAGCAGCCATCGGCGTCGTGGATATTTTCGGCGATCGCCGAGGATCCGGACTTCATGTCGCCGATAAAGACGTTCAAGCGACAACTCTTCCAACGACTGAAGAGCGAGACGCCGGATCTCAAGTCGCTGCTGGTCTGCTATCTCGCCATCGAGGGCCTGCGCAGCATGAACCTGTTCGACGCGGATGTGCTTTCCCCAGACGAGCGGCAATTGCTGGTGTCGTCGCTGCTGGAAATCGCCGGGTCGCCCGATGTCGGTCCTGCCCGGGCCAAGCGACCCTGACGGACCATCAGGGCCATTTGACCTATGGCCAGGGCGCCGCGGCCGAACTCGTCGCCATGGTGACCATCGGCATGGCCGACAGGCTCGGCCTGCCGGTGTCGACGACCCATGTGCTGTCGTCCGGCATCGCCGGAACCATGGCGCCAATGGCTCGGGCCTGCAATGGTCGACGGTGCGCAACCTGCTGCTGGCCTGGGTGCTGACGCTGCCGTGCTCGATCACGCTGGCCTTCGTGCTGTTCATCATCTTTCACCAGGTGTTCTGAGCCGGGGCAGGCACTTTCAGAAAAAAAGGCAGGCCGGTCGCCGGCGCTGCTTTTTTCTTTGCGCGAGGCTCTGTCATTATCATGCTGCGACGCACAATTATATCGTCATCTTCCCTCCCACTTCTCGCGAGATCGCCATGGCTTCCCTGTCTTCGAAAAACGCCCTCGTCACCGGCTCGACCAGCGGCATCGGCCTGGCTATCGCCCGCGCCTTCGCCGCCGAAGGCGCCAATCTCACCATCAACGGCCTGGGCGACGCCACGACCATCGAGCAGGAGCGCGCCGGCATCGAGAAGGATTTCGGTGTCAAATGCCGCTACTCCGACGCCAACATGATGGACGGCGCGGCGGTCAGCGCCATGGTGCATGAGGCGGAAGAGGCGTTCGGCAGCCTCGACATTCTGGTCAACAACGCCGGCATCCAGCATGTCGCGCCGATCGAGGAATTCCCGGACGACAAATGGGAAGCGATCATCCGCATCAACCTCGTGTCGGCCTTCTACGCGATAAAAGCGGCGCTGCCTGGCATGAAGAGCCGCAAATGGGGCCGCATCATCAACACGGCTTCGGCGCATGCGCTCGTCGCCTCGCCGTTCAAATCCGCCTATGTCTCGGCCAAGCACGGCATATCAGGCCTGACCAAAACGGTGGCGCTGGAAGTCGCGCAGGACGGCATCACCGTCAACGCGATCGCGCCCGGCTATGTCTGGACGCCGCTGGTCGAGAAGCAGATTCCCGACACCATGAAGGCGCGCGGCATGACCGAGGAACAGGTCAAGCGCGATGTGCTTCTGGCCGCACAGCCGACAAAGGAATTCGTCGCCGTCGAGGACCTTGCCGCCCTGGCGCTGTTCCTGTGCTCGGATTCAGCCAGGCAGATCACCGGCACGACCTTGCCGATGGACGGCGGCTGGACGGCACAGTAAAGCCCAGGCGAGGCGTTCTGTTCCCGGCTGATGCCGCAGGCGCCGGCAAGCGGTTGCAAGAGGCACCGGACCGGTCGGTCCTCCTGTTTATGCACCACCCGCCGTTCGGCATCCACATGCCGGTGCTCGACGAGGTCACGCTAACCGACGCCGATGCCCTTCAAGAGCTATTCCAACGCCATGGCAGTGTCCGTCACATCTTCGCCGGACGTGTCCACCGGCTGATCGCCGGCAAATGGCGCGGCATTCCGGTCAGCACCATCATCCATTTCCACGATTTTCCGGTTGGCTAGCACTTAAGCAGGGGGCGCCCCTTCTCTCGCCATCAAGCGCGCTCACGGTTGAAGTTTTTCCGGGCCCGAATGCGTCGAACCGTCGCGAGCGTTTGGTTGTCGGATTTGCCGGTTTTCCCACCTTGCTCGTGATGCTGGAAAGGGTACAAAAGTGCTACGAATCTGGACATTAGTCTTGACAGAAATACAGATGTTCAATACCCGTCAGGTGATTGAATAGCAGCATTACGGGAGGAATGAGCGGTATGGCTTCCAATGTTTCGTTGACGGGCCTTGCCCGTGATCTCGAGGTGCGGGCCAAGTCGGGCAAGCCAATCCGCATCGGCTTGATCGGTTCGGGCGAGATGGGAACCGACATCGTCACCCGCGTCGCCCATATGTCCGGCATCGAGATCGGCGCCATTTCCGAGCTGAACCTGCCCGCCGCCAGCAAGGCCGTGGATATCGCCTTCCAGGAAACCGGGCATGCGCGCGAAGTGTCGAACGCCTCGGCGATGACGGCCGCCATGGAGGCCGGCAAGGTGGCGGTCACCAACGACGCCAGCCTGGTCATCAACAATGACCTGATCGACGTCGTCATCGACGCCACCGGCGTTCCCGCCGTCGGCGCCGAGATCGGCTTGCGCGCCATGGAGCACGGCAAGCACCTGGTGATGATGAATGTCGAGGCCGACGTCACCATCGGCGCCTATCTCAAGAGCGAGGCCGACCGGCTCGGCGTCACCTATTCGCTGGGCGCCGGCGACGAGCCGTCTTCCTGCATGGAGCTTATCGAATTCGTCTCGGCGATGGGCCATCCGATCGTCGCCGCCGGCAAGGGCAAGAACAATCCGCTCAACATCGACGCCACGCCGCCCGACTATGAAGAGGAAGCCAAGCGCCGGCACATGAATGTGCGTATGCTGGTCGAGTTCGTCGACGGCTCCAAGACCATGGTCGAGATGGCGGCGATCGCCAACGCCACCGGGCTGGTGCCCGACAAGGCCGGCATGCATGGTCCGGCGGCGACGCTCGGCGAATTGTCCAAGGTGCTGGTGCCGCAGAAGGACGGCGGCGTGCTGTCGAAGGTCGGCGTCGTCGACTATTCGATCGGCAAGGGTGTCGCGCCCGGCGTGTTCGTCGTCGCCGACATGTCGCATCCGCGCATTTCGGAGCGCATGGAAGATTTGAAGATGGGCAAGGGCCCGTACTTCACCTTCCATCGGCCCTACCATCTGACCTCGCTCGAAGTGCCCCTGACCTGCGCCCGCGTCGTGCTCTACGGCAAGGCCGACATGGTGCCGCTGGCAAAGCCGGTGGCCGAAGTCGCAGCCGTGGCCAAGAAGGACATGAAGCCGGGCGAGAAGCTCGATGCGATCGGCGAATATTGCTACCGCGCCTGGATCATGACGGCGCCGGAAGCACATGCCGCCAGGGCCATTCCCTGCGGTCTGCTGCAAGGCGGTTCGGTGACGGCGCCGATCAAGAAGGGCGAGCTCATCACCTACGCCAATGCCGCCCCGGCTCCCGGCTCCAAGATCGCCGAACTGCGCGCGCGCCAGGACAAGCTCGTCTACGGAACCGTGGAGGTGTGATCATGGCCGCAGCCAGCAAAGCCGTCGCGGACAGCCGCGCCAACCTGCCCTTCGTCTATCGCCAGTACAGCGCCGAGCAGCTCAGACAGGTGCTCTACAAGATGTACCTCATCCGCCGCTTCGAAGAGGGCGCGGAGGAGAGCTACACGCGCGGCCTCATCCACGGCACCATGCATCTGTCGATCGGGCAGGAAGCCAGCGCCATGGGCATCTGCATGCCGCTCGGCGAGGATGACCAGATCACCTCGACGCATCGCGGCCACGGCCACTGCATCGCCAAGGGCGCCGAGGTCAAGCGCATGTTCGCCGAGTTCTTCGGCAAGACCACCGGCTACTGCAAGGGACGCGGCGGCTCGATGCACATCGCCGACGTGGCCAAGGGCAATCTGGGCGCCAATGGTATCGTCGGCGGCGGCATTCCGATCGCCGTCGGGGCGGCGCTCTCCTCCAAGATGATGAAGACCGGCAAGGTCGTGGTCTCCTTCTTCGGCGACGGCGCCAACAATGAGGGCGCTTTCCACGAGGCGCTGAACATGGCGGCGATCTGGAAGCTGCCGGTGATTTTCGTGTGCGAGAACAATGGCTACGGCATGTCGACGTCGACGGCCCGCTCGACCGCGGTCAAGAACATCGCCGAGCGCGCCGCCGCCTATTCGATGCCCGGCGTCATCGTCAACGGCAACATTTTTTCGGAGGTCGCCGAGGCGTCCTACAAGGCCGTCGAGCGCGCACGCGCGGGCGAGGGGCCGACGCTGATCGAGTCCAAGACCTACCGCCATCGCGGCCATTCCAAGAGCGACCGCAACCGCTATCGCACCAAGGAGGAGATCGAGGACTGGATGTCGAACCGCGATCCGATCACCCTGTTCGAAAGCGAGCTGCGCGACTTCGGGTTCATTGACGACAAGGGCATCGAGGCGATCCGCGAAGCGGTGGCCAAGGAAATCGCCGACGGCATCGAGTTCGCCAAGGCGAGCCCGTCGCCTGATGTCAGCGAGACCGGAAATTACGTGTATACGGAGCAGGCGTGATGGACGCGATGGCGCGTGAACTGAGCTACGCCCAGGCGATCCAGGAAGCCATGGCGATCGCCATGGACATGGACGAACGCGTCTTCCTGATGGGCGAGGACATCGGCGTCTATGGCGGCGCCTTCCAGGTGACCGGCGATCTGGTCGAGCGCTACGGCGCGGACCGGGTGATGGATACGCCGATCTCGGAACTGGGCGGCGCGGGTGTCGCGGTGGGTGCGGCCCTCACCGGGATGCGGCCGATCTTCGAGTTCCAGTTCTCCGACTTTGCCACGCTCGCCATGGAGCAGATCGTCAACCAGGCGGCCAAGATGCGCTTCATGCTGGGCGGTGAGGTTTCCGTTCCCGTGGTGATGCGCTTTCCCGCCGGTTCCGGCACCGGTGCCGCCGCGCAGCACAGCCAGAGCCTGGAGGCCTGGCTCGGCCATGTGCCGGGCCTGAAGGTCATCCAGCCGGCGACGCCGCACGATGCCAAGGGCATGCTTTTGGCTGCCGTCGCCGATCCCGATCCGGTGATGATCTTCGAGCACAAGCTGCTCTACAAGATGAAGGGCCCGGTTCCGGAAGGCTACTACACGGTGCCGATCGGCAAGGCCAATATCCGCCGCGAAGGGCGCGATCTCACCATCGTCGCCACCTCGATCATGGTGCAGAAGGCGCTCGACGCCGCGGCCGCGCTGGAAGCGGAAGGCATCGACGTCGAAGTCGTCGACCTCAGGACGATCCGGCCGATGGACAAGCAGACCGTCATCGACAGCGTCAAGAAGACGTCGCGGCTGATGTGCGTCTACGAAGCGGTCAAGACGCTGGGCATCGGCGCCGAGGTCAGCGCCATGATCGCCGAGAGCGAGGCGTTCGACTATCTCGACGCGCCGATCGTGCGGCTGGGCGGCGCGGAGACGCCGATCCCGTACAATCCGGAGCTGGAGAAGGCGACGGTGCCGCAGGTTCCCGGCATCATCACCGCCGCCCGCGACCTCGTGAGAGGGGTTCGCTGAGACATGCCGACCGAAGTCATTCTTCCCAAGGTCGACATGGACATGGCGACCGGACAGATCTCGCGCTGGTTCGCCGAGGAAGGCGCCCGGGTCAAGAAGGGCGACGTGCTGTTCGAGATCGAGACCGACAAGGCGGCGATGGAAATCGACGCGCCGGCCAGCGGCATCCTGCGCGATGTCTCCGGCAAGGAAGGCGTCGATATCCCCGTCGGCGCGCCGGTTGCGTGGATCTATGCCGATGATGAAAGCTACGGGGCCAAGCAGGACAAGGCGCCAATCTCCCCCCTTGAGGGGGAGATGTCGACGAAGTCGACAGAGGGGGTTGCCTCAGAAGGCACCGCCCTCGCGCTGAGCCCGGTCGAACCGACCCCACCCGACCGGCCTTCGGCCGGCCACCCTCCCCTCGAGGGGGAGGGAAAAACCCGCGCTACACCCTTGGCGCGTCGATTGGCTCGTGAAGCAGGACTGAATCTCTCCGGCATATCAGGCACAGGCCCACATGGCCGCGTCGTGAAGGCGGATATCGATGCGGTACTCTCCTCCCCCCTCGAGGGGGAGGTGTCCGCGAAGCGGACGGAGGGGGTCGTCTCAGGAGGCACCGCTTTTGCGCCGAGCCCCGTCGAAGCGACCCCACCCGACCGGCCTGCGGCCGGCCACTCTCCCCTCAAGGGGGAGGGGGACGTGCTGCGCCTGTTCGAGGAAGGCTCCTATGAACTCGTCCCGCACGACAACATGCGCAAGACCATCGCGCGCCGGCTGGTCGAGGCCAAGACCACCATCCCGCATTTCTACCTGACGCTCGACTGCGAGCTCGATGCGCTGCTTTCGCTGCGCACGCAGCTCAATGCGGCCGCACCGGTAAAGAAGACCGACAAGGGCGAGGCGCCCGCCTACAAGCTGTCGGTCAACGACATGGTGATCAAGGCGATGGCCATGGCCCTGAAAGCGGTGCCGGATGCCAATGCCTCGTGGACCGAAAGCGCCATGGTCAAGCACAGGCATGCCGATCTCGGCGTTGCCGTCTCGATCCCCGGCGGCCTGATCACGCCGATCATCCGCAAGGCGGACGAAAAGACGCTGTCGGTGATCTCCAACGAGATGAAGGACCTGGCCAGCCGCGCGCGCAGTCGCAAGCTGAAGCCGGAAGAGTATCAAGGCGGCACCACGGCGGTGTCGAACCTTGGCATGTTCGGCATCAAGGATTTCGCCGCCGTCATCAACCCGCCGCATGCGACGATCCTGGCGGTGGGCGCCGGCGAGGAGCGGGCGGTGGCCAAGAACGGCGAGATCAGAATCGCCACGGTGATGTCGGTGACGCTGTCGACCGACCATCGCGCCGTGGACGGAGCACTCGGTGCCGAACTGCTGGTCGCCTTCAAGAAGCTGATCGAGAACCCGATGGGCATGCTGGTGTAGGTCACGTTGACGTGAGCCGGCGTCGAATGATGCGCCGGCTCACCACAGAATCGACTTGTCAGGCGCGAACCCTTCGCCCATGTTTCAGGTGGACTGTGATCAAGGGAGGTCCGCATGCCCGCATTCGATCCATCCGACGTCAAGACCCTGTTCGGCAAGGTGATGGGCGCGTCTCCGTCCGACATCAAGCTGGTGGCGCAGCGCCTGCACGATCACGCTTTCGAGCCGCGCATGTCGGCGGACGAAACCAAGCAACTCGTCGCCAGTCTCGGCTATGAGAGCCTGGATGCGTTCTGCGCCGACATCGGCTTGCCTGCGCATATCGCGGAGCGCTGGGGCCGCTTCGGCGTTTCCGGCGAGATGAAGCAGGTGTTCACGCTGCTGGCGGCCCAGCGCAGGCGGGTGGCCGAGGCGATCGCCGAATTCGAATCCATGACCCATGTCGGCGTCGAGGATTTCTTGCGCGAACGCGGCCTGATCTAAGCGGCACTGGAAGCAGCGTCAGCCAGCCTTTGCCAGCAGCGCCGTCGCCGTATCGCTGTCGGTGATCAGCACATTGGTGCTGACGGCCTTCAGCGCGGCGAGGATCGCGGCCACCTTGCGTTTTCCGCCGGCGGCCAGCACGACATTCGGCACCTGGCCGACGACATCGAGGTCGATGGCCATGACGCGGCCGTTGACTTCGTGGTCGACCAGCCTGCCTGAGGCATCGACGAAATAGCACAGCATGTTGGCGACCGCGCCCTTCGCTTTCAGCGACGCGATGAGCGACGACGGCACGATGCCGTGGCGGAAGATGGTCGCGTCCGGCGACATGTCGCCGACGGTAAGCAGCGCGATATCGGCGGCGGCAGCGCGCTGCCGCACGTCTTGCAGCGCCGGCTGCGCCCAGAGCAGGTCACGCAGCGAGGGGTTGTCGACCGTCACCGGCGCGGTGATCTGGTAGCTGTCGACCTCGAAGACATCGGCGACCTTGGCGGCGACGATGGACGGATTGATCCATTGCGAATGCGGCAGACTGCCGACGAGCGCCACGACCGAGGCGTGCTTCAGCTGCCGGCGGGCGAGAAAGCCCAAACTGGCATGCAGGGTCGCGCCGCCGCCGATTGCCAGCGTCATGCCGTCCTGCATCTGCTCGCCGAGATAGGCCGCCACGGCGTGGCCGATCGCCTTCTCCAGGTGGTCTTGCGCCGAAGGCGTCGGGATGACGACGGCGGCGTCGAGGCCCCAGCGCTTCTCGAGTGCACGTTCGAGCGCCACCTGTTCGGCGGTCGGCGCGTTGATCATGGTGACGACGATGCCTTCGGCCGTGCACGCGGCCAGCGTGCGCATGACCTTCACCCTGGAGACGTCGAGCTTCTCGGCGATCTGCTCCTGCGTGAAGCCCTCCACATAATAGAGCCACGCCGTCTTGACGTTGAGATCCGACGACACCATCGGCAATCCGGAGCGGGCCGGTCTGGGTTTTTCCACGGGCATCGCTTTTCGTCCTCATGAGCCTTGGCCTGGGCCCCGCATCGCCTCTTCGGAGAAAGGCCGGCCGCGTGTCAACTGGCACCGGATGTCCGGCGTGTCGATTGTTGCACAGTTTTGTTCATTTGTAATTGACATCGAACATATGAACATATTTTGTATATCTCACGCGCTGTGTCATCCACCAGTCATATGCGCCGTGCAGGGAGGAAGAGACAGGGAACCGGCCGGGGCCGGGCCAGTCGTGCACAGACAGGACAGGAGGTCTTATGAAGACGCTATTCATCAAGCTGCTGGGAAGCCAGCTGGCGCTCGCGGCAACTTTGTTTGCCGGCATGGCAAGTGCCGAAACGTTGACGCTCTACACATCCCAGCCGGAAGCCGATGCGGCCAAGACCGTCGAGGCCTTCAAGAAGGCGCAGCCCGGCATCGACGTGGCAATCTATCGTTCCGGTACCAGCGACATCCTCACCAAGATGGCGGCCGAATTCGCCGCCGGCAGCCCGCAGGCCGACGTGCTGTTGATCGCCGATGCGGTCTCGATGGAGCTGCTGAAGAAGGACGGCCGGCTGCTGCCTTATCCCGAGGCAAAGCTCGACGGCATCGAGCCGGATGCTTACGACGCCGACAAGACCTATTTCGGCAGCAAGCTGATCACCACCGGCATCGTCTACAACACCGCGGCCGCCGAGAAGCCGGAACATTGGGCCGATCTCGCCAAGCCGGCCTATGCCGATGGTCTCGTCATGCCGAGCCCGCTCTATTCAGGTGCCGCCGCCTACCTGCTTTCGGGCTTCGCCGGCGATGCCGATTACGGCTGGGATTTCTTCCAGAAGCTGAAGGCCAACAACACCGTCAGCGTGCGCGGCAATGGCGCGGTGCTGAAGTCCGTGGCATCAGGCGAGAAGCCCTATGGCATCCTCGTCGACTTCATGGCGATGAACGCCAAGAAGAAGGGCTCGCCGGTGGAATTCGTGTTCCCCTCGGAAGGCGTGCCGGCCGTGACCGAACCGGTCGCGATCATGAAGACGGCCAAGAATGTCGACGGCGCCAAGAAGTTCGTCGACTTCATTCTTTCGGACGAAGGCCAGAAGCTGGCGCTTTCCATGGGCTACCTGCCGGCACGGGCCTCGGTCGGCCGGCCCGAATGGCTGCCGGAAGGCGTCAAGGTCAAGGTGATGTCGTTCGACACCAAGGCAATCGTCGCCAAGACCGACGCCGACAAGGCGAAGTTCTCGGAACTGTTCGGCGGCTGACAAGGCTCGGCGATCCGGCCGGGATGCCGCTTCGGCGGCATCCCCACTGCGCGCTGGTCGAATTTCAGGACAGCAACCATGCCATCAACGATCAGGGAAAGCCGGGGCCAGGAAATGGTCCTGACGGCGGCGGTAGCCGTCGTCATCGTGCTGCTGTCCCTGCTGCCGATGCTGCGCCTGATCAAGGAAATCGTGGCACCCGGCGGCACGGTGTCAACGATGGCCCTGGAGGCCGGACTGAGAAGTCCGGCGACCTGGATCGCTACTTGGCATACGCTTGTCGTCGGCATAGGCGGCACGGTGCTTGCCGTGCTGTCGGGAACGCTGGTGGCGGTGCTCATCACGCTGACCGACATACGCGGCCGAAGCGCGCTGGTGCTCTGCTACGTCATGCCGCTGATGATCGCGCCGCAGGTCACGGCGCTTGCCTGGCTGCAACTGTTCGGACCGGCCAGCCCGTTCCTCAAGCTGTTCGGCGCCGCACCGCCGCTGGGCACCAAGAACCCGCTCTATTCCACGTCGGGCATCATCCTGCTGCTCGGCGTGCAGTATGGCCCGCTGGTGTTCCTGCTGGTGCGCGCCGGCCTGCGCAAGCTGCCGCGCGAACTGGTCGAGGCGGCGCGAGCCGGCGGCGCGAGCTGGTTCACCGTGCTCGTCACCATCGTGCTACCCCTGATGACACCGTCGATCATGGCGGCAGCGGCACTGGCCTTCGTGTCCTGCGTCGGCAATTTCGGCATTCCCGCCTTTCTCGGCATTCCCGCCAATTATCTCGTGCTGCCGACCTTGATCTATCAAAAGCTGGCCGGCGGCGGGCCGGCCGTGCTCGGCGAGACGGCGTTCCTGTCGGTGCTGATCGGCATCATCGCCATGGCCGGCATTATCGCCCAGGAGGTCATGAGCCGGCGCCGCGACTACCGCATCAGCTCCACCTCGCTGCCCGCCGAGCCCTACGAGCTTGGCCGCTGGCGTCCGGTCGTCCAGGCCGGCATGTGGCTGCTGGTCGTACTGGTGTTGTTCCTGCCGCTGTTCGGGCTGGTGCTGACGTCGCTGGTTCCCGGCTACGGCATCGCGCTCAGCGCCAAGACGGCGACGCTCGACAATTACCGCTTCGTGCTGTTCGAGCACGCTGCCGCCAGCCGCGCCTTCTTCAACAGCTTCTGGCTGTCTATCGCCGCCGCCTTCTTCGCGGTCCTCGTCGCCGTGCCGATCGGCTATCTCATTGCCTGGGGCAAGCAGCGCTGGGTGCGGCTGCTCAATCTTTCGGTCGAACTGCCCTATGCCTTGCCCGGCGTGGTGCTGGCGATCGCATCGCTGCTGCTGTTCCTGCGGCCGATCCCGCTGACCGGCATACAGCTCTACAACACGGTCTGGATCATCCTCTACGCCTATCTCGCCCGCTTCCTGGTGCTGGCCTTGCGGCCGACCATCAGCGGCTATCACCAGATCGACCGGACGCTGGAGGAGGCTGCACAAGTGGCGGGCGCGGGCCTGTTCACGCGCATGCGCACCATCGTCTTTCCTTTGGTGGCGCCGGCGGCGATCGCCGGTGGCCTGCTGATCTTCATGACGGCGCTCAGCGAGCTCACGGTCTCGGCGCTGCTGTGGTCGTCGGGTTCCGAGACAATCGGCGTGGTGATGTTCTCGTTCGAACAGGGCGGCGATTCCAACTACGCGGCGGCGATGTCCGTCATCACGGTCGCGGTCACCTTCGTGCTGATGCTGGTGACCAACCTGCTTGCCCCTCATCTTCCGAGTGGAGTTCTGCCATGGCGCGATTGACCCTGGACCATGTGACCAAGAGCTTCGCCGAGTTCGATGCGGTCAAGGACGTTTCGATCGATGTCGGCGACGGCGAATTCCTTGCCGTGCTCGGGCCTTCCGGCTGCGGCAAGACGACGTTGCTGCGGCTTGTCGCCGGCTTCGAGAAGGTGACGTCGGGCGAAATCCGCGTCGGCAGCGAGGTCGTGTCGGGTGCAGGCGGCAGCGTTCCACCAGAGAAGCGGCGGGTCGGCATCGTCTTCCAGAACTACGCATTGTGGCCGCACATGACGGTCGCCGAGAACATCGGCTATTCGCTCAAGGTTGCAAAGCTGGACAAGGCGGTCGCCCGCCAGAAGGTTGCCGACGCGCTGGCCCTGGTCAATCTACAGGGGTTAGGAGACCGTAGGCCGGCCAACCTCTCCGGCGGCCAGCGCCAGCGCGTGGCCCTGGCGCGCTGCCTGGTCGCCGCGCCCTCGCTGGTATTGTTCGACGAGCCACTCGCCAATCTCGACGTGCATCTCAGGGCCTCGATGGAGGACGAGTTCGCCGCCTTTCACAAGCGCACCGGCACGACCATCGTCTACATCACCCACGATCAGGCCGAGGCCATGGCGCTGGCCGATCGCATCGCGGTGATGGATCACGGTCGCCTGGTCCAGCTCGCGACCCCGCGCGAGCTCTATCATGAGCCGGCGAATGAAATGGTGGCCTCCTTCATTTCGCAGGGGATTCTGCTTCCGGCCGACGTGCTGAGCGCGGAGGAGGCCGGTCATTGCAAAGTCCGGGTTCTCGGAACAGAGCTGGTCGTCCGCTGCCGGGCAGGCGAGCGGCCGCGCGCCGGCGCAAGGATCTGCTGCCGGTCGGCCGATCTCGACGTTTCGCCGGACGGCCCCGGCTTCGATGGCCTCGTCAAGCGGGTGATCTACCAGGGTGGCTCGGCGCGCATCGAATTTACGCCTTCCGCAGGACCTGATCTTACCTTGCATTTCGAGCAGCCCGACCCGGTCGTGCTGGAGAGCGGAGCCCAGGCGCGCCTGCGCATTAAGTCCGGCTGGGTAATCCCGGCGGAGGCGGCGTCGTGATGAAGCTGGACCTGGCCGGCGGCTTCGGCGAAAAGGGCCGCACCAGCGTTGCCGTCCGCAGCGGAAACGATCGCATCCTGCTCGATATCGGCATCAAGGTCGGGGCCACAGGGGCGGAGTACTATCCGGCACTTGACGGGTCGATCGCCGACATCGACGCGTTGTTTGTCTCGCATGCGCACGAGGATCACGTCGGTGCTCTGAGCTGGCTTTTGTCGCGCGGCTATGCCGGTCCGATTTTCATGACGGCCGAAACCCGCGCCGAGGCTCCGGCCACGCTCGCCGGCTATGCCGATCCCGGGGATCTCAAGCGATTTCCCTTTCCGGAAGATCGCATCGAGATTTTCGAACCCGGCGATTTGCTGAAGAGCGGCAATCTCACGGTCAGGACGGGGAGGTCGGGACATGTCGTCGGCGGCGTCTGGTTTGCCGTCGACGATGGCAAGAGCCGCGTCGTCTATTCGGCCGACGTGGTGCCGGACAGCAATGTCTTCGTGATGGACGCGATCCCCGAATGCGATCTTCTCGTTCTCGACGCGTCCTATGGCGCCGATCCCGTGCCGGGTGCGGCGCGCGCCGAGGCCATTTCGGGCTGGGTGGCGCGCCATTCGAACGGATGCCTTCTGCCGACGCCGCTGTCGGGGCGGTCGCTGGAATTGATCGCGGCCTTGCCGGGACCCTTCGCCATCCACGCCGGCATGCGTGCTTCGCTCGAAGCGCAGATCGCCGCCACTTCAGCGCTGCTGCCTGGCGTATCCGAGATCCTGCGCTTGCGGCTGGGTAGTGCCGCAGACTGGACCGACGCCGACCCGCTGCCCTCGCTGCCCTTGCTGGCCGATGACGGCATGGGCGAGGCCGGGCCTTCGTCCCGCCTGCTGCCGCGCGCCGACCGGGCCGGCTTTCCGGTGTTGCTGACCGGGCATCTGCCCTCCGGCTCCCCCGGCGATCTGCTGCACAAAGCCGGCCGGGCGGACTGGGTGCGCATGCCCACCCACCCAACGCTGTCGGGCAATGTCGATATCTGGGAGAAGGCAGGGCGCCCGGAGGCGCTCGGTCATTCCTGCGCGAGCGAACTCCTCGACGACCTGAAAGCCCATATTCCGTCGCTGCGCCCGCAATGCCGCACCGGCCAGAGCATAACGGTGCGCCGAGGAAAAGAGACATGAGACTCCTGATCTGCAACGATGACGGCATCGAGGCGCCGGGCCTTGTCCGGCTGGTCAAGGCGGCCGGCGGCCTGAGCGACGATTTGTGGGTGGTGGCACCCGACGGCAAGCGCACCGCCGCGGGCGCGTCGCTGACGATCGCGCGGCCGTTGACGATGCGACGCGTCAAGCCCGGCTGGTATTCGTGTTCCGGCACTCCGGCCGACTGCGTGGTGAGCGCGATGGCCTGGCTGTTCGCGGATGGCCAAAAGCCCGACCTGGTTCTGGCGGGCGTCAATGACGGGCGCAACGTCGCCGAGGACCTTGCCTATTCCGGGACGCTGGGCATTGCGCGCGAGGCGACATTCTGGGGTATTCCGGCGATCGGCTTTTCCCGGGTGAAGAATCCGGACTTCAGCGGTGTCGACGACGAGTGGCTCGGCGCGTTGATCGCCTCGCTCTGGCGGTCGCGTGAAGAGTGGGCGGCGGATGGCCATTGGCTCAGCATCAACCTGCCGGCTTCGCTGCCGGCCGGGATCCGGCAGCCGCGCATCGGCCGCGACAAGATCGGCCGCAAGGCTGAAATCCTGGAGAGCGACGGCGATCGCACCGTCATCACAGTCCCGCGCGGGCGCGCTCACGCAAGTGAGCCGGGCGACGAGAACGAGGCGATCGATGCCGGCTTCGTCAGCATCAACCGGCTGAACTGGTTTGGCGAAACGCCGCTGGACGGACAGTTTCTGGACGAGATCCAGCACCAGCGGCAAGGCTAGTCACTCGTCACAGAACAGGGTCGTTGCGAATATTCAGGACGGTACGGTCGCTCGACCAGCCGTGCCAACGCCTCGACGGGCGGCGCAGCGGCGCGGATCATCCAGATCACCGAGCTGTGCAGCGGTTAAATTGCATCAATCCAAAGCCTATGCTTGAAGCCGCCGCTATTTCATTCCACATCGGTCAGCATGAAGGACGAGGCACGAGAGCGGCGTCGGGATCTGTTGTGGGCGCTGCCCGCATCGCTGATCCTGCATGCGCTCCTCGCAGCGCTGGTGTTCTACAACCTGCCGAGGCCAGCCCAAGAGCCGCAGCAGGACCAGCCGGTAAATGTCGCGCTCGTGCCTCCGCCCGATCAGCCAAAACCGAAACCTGCTCCCGCACCGCCAAAGGAGCCCAAAGCCGAGAAGCCGCCGGAAACGAAGGCTGAAGAACCGCCCGCAAAGCAGCCGCGCAAGACGCCGCCGATCGAGACCTTGAGACCTGTCTTTCAGTTCGGCGACAAGGACGCCGGCCCCAGGAAATCCCTGGACGGAGCCAGCGCTCAAGACAATTCGCCAGCGCCTGCCAAGGAGGAGACGTCGAAGCCGCCTGTGACACCTGAGCCTGCGGAGACCAAGTCTGGCGCGCCGGCGGTCACCGAAAAGGGGGCAGAGTTGCCCGAGGCCGGCGAGAAGCCGGCAACCGCCGCGAAGGATGCCGAGTCCCTGAAGGATGCTGAGGAGGCGGAAACCCCCGACGCCGACAAGCAAACGGCCGCGGCACCGCCGTTGGCCGCCGATGACGGCGACACTGAGGTCGAGCTTCCCATATCGGCTGAAAAGCCGACGCCCAAACCCGCAAATGCGCCGAAGCCCGGCTCTTCAAAGGTCTCGAAGTCCCCCAAGGGGAGCGCGGGAGACCCAGCTTCCCCTGATGTCGCCAGTGCCGCGTCGCGTCGCTATTCCGGGCTTCCGGGCGTTCGCAAGCTCTATTCGCAAGACGCTACCGGCGATGCGCTGGCCACGACCTCGATGGGCGGCGTGCCGCGCGCCCAGCGTGGTGCCAAACTTTGCGCCAGCGCATTGCAGCAGCAATTGCTGGACGCCTCTTATTTCCCCGACTTGATCCCAAGCGTGCCGCTGAAGGCCGGCAATATTCTCAACGCCCCGGATGTCGCTTTCCGCGCAACGGGCACGTGGTACCATGTGGGCTTCCGCTGCGAGGTCGACAGCGATGTGACCAGGGTTTTGTCGTTCGGCCTACGTGTCGGATCTGTAATCCCGCCCGACGAATGGGTTCGGCTTGGACTACCCACTCGCTAGAACAAGCTCTTAGGCGGGGACACCGAGCCCGGACAATTGCCGGCTGATCTCTTGCCAGTCGGTGCAGACGAAATCGGCGCCGGCCGCCTTCAGTCGCGCGCCATGCTCGGGATAGGTGTGGCCGCCGCCGGTGTAGCCGATCGCCGTCATGCCGGCGGCAACCGCGCCCTGGATACCGAAGGGCGAATCCTCGATGACGATGCAGTCCGCCGGATTGGCGCCCCTCTTTGCCGCGGCGAACAGGAAAATGTCCGGCGCGGGCTTGCCGTTCTTAACCATCGAGGAGCTGTAAATTGCGTCGCCGAAGAACCGTGCCAGCGCCGTCACTGCCAGGCTGTGGTTTATGCGCTCGACGGAGGACGACGAGGCAACGCAGCGGTCGCCCTCAAGCGCCTCCAGAAACGCGGCGATTCCTGGTGTCGGCTTCAGTTCCTGCGAAAACAGGATCCTGGTCTCGGTCCAGATGTCGCCATCCGCCGCCGCCGGAAACTGATGGCCGGTCAATTCCCTGATTTTGACGATGATGTCGGACTGTTTCATGCCGATGCACTGAGCGATGATGCCGCCGTGCACGCCCGGCATGCCGTGCTTTTCATAGACGCGCTCATAGGCCCTCGCGGCCAGCGGTTCGCTGTCGACGAGAACGCCGTCGCAATCGAAAATGATAGGCCTTGATCGCGCCACGCGCTTCTCCCCGGAGTTTTGCACTTTGCTACCGGCAAAAAGTCAAATGTTCAATAGCGTGGTGGTCGGGCGCCAAAATCTGTCAAAGCTGGCGTAGCGCATCGCTGGCCCGGGCCGACCCAAGCGCCCTTTGCATGGCCTGCCGCGATTGCGCGCGATCCGGCGTGATCCAGTTCGGTTCGGCGCCAAGGAAGCGGTCGAGGAAAGCCACGGCATAGGCCGGCATCTCGGTCACGTTCTCGCGATAGGACCACCATGTGCGCAGGTCGTCGGCGCATTTGTCGATGCTGGGCGCTGAGCCGAATTCCTGCTCGTAGATCGCCGAAATCACCGAAACGCAATAATTGGTGTAGAGGAACCCCTCAGGCCAGAAGCGGACGATTTCCAGCGTGCCGGCATTCTGCTCGGTCTCGACGAGATGGCTGAGGCCGGAGACTTCCCTGGCCGGCGCCTGCCGTATCAGTTCGCGCAGCACGAGGCCGGCGGCAAAGACGATGAAGTCGGCGCGGTCGATCGCGGCGAAACGCTTCTGCGCCTCCATGATCTCGACCCAGTCGAGAAAAGCCCTTGTGAGCCTGGCTTCGTCGATTTCAAAACGCACGCCGAATGTGTCGGACACCACCTTGGCGCTGCCGCGAAACGTGGCGCGGAACCAGCGCAATTGCCGCAACCGATGGCGAAGGTCGGGCATAAGGGCCAGTTCATCCCTGAAGGGCAGTTCCATTTCACATATCCCGTTTGACGACAGGCTAGCACAACCGTGCCGTCGCCGAAATCGGCCGACGGCCCTGTGGATGACCGTGACCGAGGTCAATATCATACATATTGACATTCTCGGAAACAAATGTTCTCACTTTGCTGTTGTCGCGCATCCGTCCAAGATGCGGTTCAATGAAGGCTTCGGGAGGAGAACCGAATGGCGATTTGGCAGTGGGGACTGCTTCTGCTGGTTATTGTGTGGGCGCTGCAGTCGCTCGGCGTCTGGCTGCAGATGCGGCACTATTCGGACGTCTTCCGGGGCGTCACCGACCAGTACAAGGATGGCTTCGTCGGGGCCGGCAATTTTCGCGGCCGGCTGGCCAAGGGCACCATCGCGCTCGTCGTGGTGACGCCGGACCTGATCGTGCGCCGCATGATGGTCATGAGCGGGCGCTCGGTATTCACCAAATTCAAACGACATCAACAATTCGAGGGTGTTCCCCTCGATCAACTCCGGTCCAACCCTGCGATCTTGGGGGAGGGGGAACCCGGTGTGGCCGAGGCCGTGAAACGGGCGATTGAACAGATCGACAAAGCACGGTCGGAGCCGGGGAAGAAGCCGGGCTTGTCCGGCTTGAACGTAGCAAGGGCCTAGAGGACGCCGCGCACCGGCCGGAATCAACCGGCGGGCGGCATAAGGAGGAGAAATGTCTGTATTTTCGTTATTGGCGCAGCATGCCGACATGGCCGTGCATAACCTGCATGTTGCAGGCACCATGGTCTCGGATGCTGCCTGGCATGGCAGGCTCGGCGTCGAGCATGCCACCGATCATCTCGTGGTGTTGGCGCAGGCGCAGACCGACAGCGCGCCTGTCACCGCCGATCAGCTGAAGGAACAGCTGAAAAATGTGCAGCAGGAAGAGCAACTCGGCTGGCTGACCGCAATCGGCAAATACTTCATCGGCATCTTCCAGAAAGGCGGCGAAGTGTTCGCCGGCTTCGTCACCGGCATCATCCCGACACTGGTGGTGCTGATGACCGCCTTCTACGCCGTCACCGAACTGGTCGGCGAGGAGCGCGTCCACGGCCTGGCACGCGGCGCCGGCAGGATCGCGCTGACCCGCTATACACTGCTGCCTCTGCTGGCGGTGTTCTTCCTCACCAATCCGATGGCTTACACCTTCGGATCGTTCCTGGAAGAAAAGCACAAGCCCGCCTTCTATGACGCGGCTGTCTCCTACGTGCATCCGCCGCTCGGCCTGTTCCCGCATATCAACCCCGGCGAATACTTCGTCTGGGGCGGCATGCTGGTCGCCTTGCTCGACCTCGAGAAGCGGGGTGTCGTCGCCGGAGGCTATCACGTCAAGGTGGCGATCTGGTACGCCATCGTCGGCCTCGTCGTCATCCTGCTCAAGGGCATGCTGACCGAGCGCATCACCGCCATCATGGCACGCCGCCAGGGCATCGAGCTGTAAGGGCGGGGAGGACATCATGGCCAAGACATACAAAGCCGTAAGGATCTCCCGGGGCTCCACGGGCTGGGGCGGCCCGCTCGTCATCGAGCCGACCGCACAGCGCGACAAGATCGTCTCCGTCACCGGAGGCGGCATCCATCCCGTGGCACAGCTCATCGCCGACATGACCGGCGCCACGGCCGTCGACGGCTTCAAGGCGCCGCCGATCGAAAGCGAGATGGCGGTCGTCGTCGTCGACTGCGGCGGCACCGCACGCTGCGGCGTCTATCCGCGCAAGCGCATCCCGACCGTCAACCTGACGCCGGTCGGCCAGGCTGGGCCGCTCGCCCAGTTCATCACCGAGGACATCTACGTTTCGGGCGTGAAGCCGGCCAATGTCACGATGGCGGACGGATCCGAGGCGGTCACCACTGCGGGGGGAGCAGCATCGATGAGTCCAGGCAACAACACCGCGGCCGCGGCACCACGGCCGCTGCCGAGCGAAGGCGGGCTGATCGGCCTGATCAGCTCGATCGGCCGCGTCATGGGCCGCGTGGTCGGCATCTTCTTCAATGCCGGCCGCCGTACGATCGACCAGGTGGTGCGCAACGTGCTGCCGTTCATGGCCTTCGTGACCATGCTCATCGGCCTGATCCTGTACACCGGCATCGGCGACGTGCTTGCCCAGCCGATGGGACCGCTCGCCAACAACATCGTCGGCCTGCTGATCATCTCGGCTATCTGCGGCCTGCCGTTCCTGTCCCCCATCCTGGGACCGGGTGCGGTCATCGCGCAGGTCATCGGCGTCGCCATCATCGGTCCGCAGATCGCCAACGGCACGATTTCGCCGGCGATGGCGCTGCCGGCGCTGTTTGCCTACAACACCCAGGTGGGCTGCGACTTTGTCCCGGTCGGCCTGGCGCTCGGTGAAGCCAAGCCCAAGACGATCGAAATCGGCGTCCCGGCGGTTCTCATCAGCCGCCAGATCATGGGCCCGGTCTCGGTGCTGATCGCCTGGGTCGTCAGTCTGATCGTGTTCTAAGCAAATTCCGGGAAAGCCTGAAACGGCTTTCCCGGAAAAAGGCGCGTAGCGCTTTCCCTTGGGAATTGCGCCAAAGCACGGAGATAGAGGGGTTCACGGGGCGTCCGTGACCCCCTCGAGGAAAGTAAGGAAATGAGGTTCGCCATATGACGGTTCTGCTGAGAACACGGGTCACTTCCATTGGGCCTGAAGTAGCGGACCTTGCCGAAGGGGGCGTGCTCATCCTGTTCGCGGATGGCTCGCCGCCGGAGCTTGCCGAGGTTTCCGTGCTCCACAAGACGGAACTCGGGCCCAGCGAAGGCGCGCCGCAGAAGGGCGCGTCGATCACCCTTGGACCTGTTTCCGCGACAATCACGGCGGTCGGCTCCAGCGCCTGGAGCAAGGTGCTCGAGATGGGGCATGTCGTCATCTCGTTCAATGGCGCCACCGAGGCCGAGCGGCCGGGCGAGATCTGCGCTTCGCAGGTCGACACTCAAGCGCTCGTGGCCGCCCTGAAGACAGACGCGATCATCACCATCGCCGCCTGAAGCATTCGCGCCGCGACCCATGTCGGCGCGGCGCCACAACAGAGTATTTGCCATGGAACGCTCGACCATCGTCAGAGTGCATGAAGGTTTGCACGCCCGTCCCGCCACGCGCTTCGTCAAGCTTGCCAAGGGTTTCGAATCCGATGTCGAGCTGGTCAAGGACGGCAAGGCGGTCAGCGCCAAGAGCTCGGTCAAGCTGATGCTGCTGGCGGTGAAGGAAAACCAGGAAGTCACCGTGCGGGCGAATGGCGCGGACGCCATCGAAGCGATCGAGGCGCTGATCGGCTATCTCGAGAACCCGAAGGCAGGTCTCGACGATGACGATCCGCAATCGGCCGCCAACACGGGCGAGGAAACTGTGCCGGCGTCCGAACCCGTACCGGCTGTTTCAGGCGCGGCCGGTTTGCGCGGCGTCGCGGCGAGCGAGGGCGTCGCCATCGGGCCTGCCTTCGCGCATTTTCCACCTGACATCGCTGGACAGGGCCGCATGCTGCGGGCGGAGGAGATCGCCGGCGAGATCGACAGGTTCCGCGCCGCCGTCGCCGCCGTTCAGGCGCGCATGGACAAGGCGCTGGCGCAGGACACCCTGTCCGCCGGAGATCGCGGCATCATCGCGGCGCTGCGGGACATCGCCGCCGACGACAGCCTGACCGGCGAGGCCGAGGAGGCGATCAAAAGCGGAAACGATGCGGTTTCGGCCGTCATCACCGCCGCCTCCACCATTGCCGCCGATTTCAGCGCGGTCGACGATCACTATCTCAACGCGCGCGCCGACGACGTGCATGCGGTCGGACGACAGATCTGTCTGGCGTTGCTCGGCCAGGATGACGCCAGCCTCGAAAATATCCCCGAAGGCGCCATCCTGATCGCCGACGATATCGGCGCCTGGGACCTGGCGCGGGCGCCGCTGAAGCGCATCGGCGGGGTGGTATGCGGCCATGGCGGGGCCACCTCGCATATTGCCATCATCGCCCGTTCGCACGGCATTCCGGCAGTGCTGGGCCTTGGCGACCAGATCAATGCCCTGCGCAGCGCGCGCGAAGTGGCCGTGGACGGCAATGGCGGGCAGGTGATCGTCGACCCCGATGCGGCGACCCGCGCGGACTTCGCCGCCCGCGTCCAGGCGGCGGCCAAGGAGCGCGCCGGACTGGCCGTGTTCAAGACCGTGACGCCCAAACTCGCGGACGGCAGGATCATCGAGGTCGCCGCCAATATCGGCTCGCTGGAGGAAATCGAGGCAGCGCAGGAAGCCGGCGCCATGGGCGTCGGCCTGTTCCGCACCGAGCTTCTGTTCATGCGCCATATGCATCTGCCCTCCGAGGACATGCAGGCCGAGACCTATGCGGCGCTGGCCAAGGCATTCGCGCCCTATCCCGTCATCGTGCGCACGCTCGACATAGGCGGCGACAAGCCGATCGCCGGCATCGAATTTCCCGACGAGGAAAATCCCTTCCTCGGCTGGCGCGGCATCCGCATGTGCCTCGACCGGCCCGACATCTTCAAGCGCCAGCTACGGGCGCTGCTCAGGGCAGCCGTGCACGGCAACATCAAGGTGATGTTGCCGATGGTCTCCGACATATCGGAGGTGCGGCAGACGCGGGTCCTGGTTGCCGAATGCGCGGCGGAACTGAAGGCGCAAGGCGTGCCGCATGCGGCGTTCGATCTCGGCGTGATGATCGAAACGCCGGCCGCCGTTCTGATCGCGCCGGCGCTGGCGAAAGAAGTGTCGTTCTTCTCGATCGGCACCAACGACCTGACCCAGTACATCATGGCCGCCGACCGGCTCAACCCGACCGTGGCCAAGCTCAATGATGTCGCCAACCCGGCCGTCATGTCGGCGATCGAGTTGACCGCAAAGGCCGGCGTGGCCGCCGGCATCATGGTGGGCATGTGCGGCGAGGCGGCCGGCCGCCCGGATCTCATCCCGGCCTTTCTCGAGATGGGGCTGACCGAGCTCTCGATGAGCCCGGCCTCGATCCAGCGCGCCAAGAAGACCATCACGTCCATGGCGGCCGGGCGATAGTCCCGACCGGAACCGGCAGCTAGGGCAGATGGGCAAGCAAGGTGGCGAAGACAGGTGTCAATTCATCGACCGGGCTCGCCTTGGCACAGGCCTTGACGATGCGGTCGTGACGGATGCCGGCCGCCAGAACAGCGGTCTCCAGCATGTCGGGCTCCGGCGCACCGTCGCTGGCCGTTGTGGCCAGGCCGCAGGCCAGGACGACAGGGGCCAGGCAAGCTATGTCCAGCGCCCGGTCGCCGATTGCATCCGGTTCGGCTTCGGCAAAGCGGACAGGCCGGTGGTTGAGGCACTCGACCAGCAGCCCCGCACAGGCAGCGGCGACGGCCGGCAGCGCGGCGGGGCCGGGTCTGGCGGGTATCGCGGCCAGCAGACCGGCGTGGCGTTTTCGCATGGCGGCGTGGACGGCGGCGAAATCCGCCTCGTGGATCCGGGCATTGTCGATCTTCAGGGCGGCGAGCACGGTCCTGGTCAGATAGTACATGTCGCGCCGGAAGACGCGCTCGGCGCTCGACCGGCGTTCCTCGTTGCCGGCCGGGAAATAGATGCCAAGGCCTTTCACGGTCGTTCCGTCGATCTTCGTCGGGCGGTCATGCGGGACAAAGGATTCGGCGATCGACAAGGCTTCGTCGACGGCACTGGCGGCATGGCCGAGCAGGCCTTCGATGCCTTTGCCCGGGAACGGCGGCAAATGGCTGGTTGCTTCCCGCACGAGATTGGCCTCGCTGTCGCTGTCGTGGCGGCTCTGGCGAATGATGTCGCGGACATCGCGCAGCCGGTCCTTCAAATTGACGCGGACATCCCTGGAGATTTGTCGGAGCATCGCGAATCGCCTCGAAAACGTCTACCGGCCTCGGCCGCCGAGAGCCGGCCGCTGACCCTACATTGTTCCTATCGATTGGTAGATCAATAGGCGATATTAAACCAGCGTGGAGAATCGGCGAGGGACTCCTACATCGCCGAGCGGGGAGACAGACAGTTGGGCAGGCGACGGCAGGGCGATAGCGAAAACGGCGGGGCCGAGGCGCCCGAACAGGTCGTCAACGAGAGCCGTACGGACCGCCTCCGGATCCGCGCCGCCTGGATGTATTTCGTCGAGCAGATGACGCAGAACGAGATAGCCGACGTGCTCGGCGTCGGCCGCGTCACCATCGTGCGCATGCTGGCGGAGGCGAGATCCCGCAACGAGGTGAAAATCACCATCGAAAGCGAGTTGTCAGAGATCGTGCGGCTGGAGCGCGCGCTGGAGCGCACGTTCGGCCTGAAGCAGGCGCTGGTGGCGCCGCTGACTGCGCCCAATGCCGATCCGATTCCCGCGATCAGCGCGAAGACCGGGATTTTCCTGTCCGACACGATGAAATCCGGCATGCGCGTCGGCGTCGGCTGGGGTCAGACGCTTTTCTCGAGCCTGCCCTTCATCAGCACCAAATCGCTCACCGACTTCAAGGTCATTTCGCTGCTGGGCGGTGTGGGCGTCGTGCGCCGCTACAACCCGGCCGAGTTCGCCTGGCGCTTCGCCCAAATCTTCCAGGGCGACGGCTATCTGATCCCGACGCCGGCCGTCGTCGACAGCGTCGAGACAAAGATCGCGCTGGTCGAGCGTTGCGGCCTGCAGGAAGTTTTTGAGATGGCCAACGTGCTCGATGCCGTTCTGCTGAGCGTCGGCGGCATCGCTTCGGCCACCACCTTCTCTCGCGGCGGCTTTCTTAAGGAGGCGGACCGCGAGGCCTTGGTTGCGCGTGGCGCCGTTGGCGACCTTCTGTTCCATTTCTTCGACCGCAATGGCGATTTGGTCGACCATCCCGTCAACAGCCATGTGATGTCAGTGGAGGTCGATCGGCTGCGCAAGGCGCCGATCCGCATTCTCACGTCCGGCGGCGAAGAGAAGACAGCGGCGCTGCTCGGCGCCATGAACTTGATCGCCCCGACGATCCTGATCACCGACGAGGAGAGCGCAAGGCGCATGCTCGAGGCGGTCAACGGAAGCTGAAGGACTCCGTGACGTAGTCCGGCCAGGCCTGCTCCTCGTCGAAAACAGCGACAAGATCCGAAGTGTCCGCCAATATCCCGCTCAGGACCAGCGCCGTGGCGATGCCGGAGCCGTTTCCGCCCGCTATGTCATGCTCGACACTGTCGCCGACGCAGACCACGCTGGCACGGTCGGGCTCGCCGGCCAGCGCCAGTGCGGCATCGAAGATCGCCGGGCCGGGCTTGCCGATGCGGGTGACGCTGCCGCCCAGGCTCTCGTAGAGATCGGCGATCTCGCCGGCGCCGAAGCGAGGCCCGACCGCCGTCAGCATGATCTTGTCGGGATTGGTGCAGAAGCATGGCACCTTTCGCGCCGCCGCCGGCGCCAGCAGGCGGCGATAATGGTCCAGGTCGTAGCGGTCGCCTTCGCTGGCCGCGATCAGTACCAGGTTGGCGGTATCGCCGGCTCCGGTCAACACAAAAGGCAGGCCCTCGATCGCTGTGCGGTCATTATCGCGGCTGATCAACAGGCAGTTCGTGCCGGGCCGCAACGCTCCGGTCGCCGCCATTTCGTGGAAGGATCGCCACGCCACCTCGCCGGAGGAAACGAAATGATCCCAGCTTCCGGCCTCGAAGCCGAGCCTCAGCAAACGGTCTTCGTTGGGCTTGGCGCGCCTGCCGGAGTTGGAGACCAGCACCACGGTCTTTCCGGCGCGCTTCAGTGCCGCCAAGGCCGCCACCGCGCCGGGATAGGGGGCCGAGCCGTCATGCAGCACGCCGAACTGGTCGACCAGGAAGACCTGGTAGCGCTCCGCCAGCGCTCCGATGCCGTCGAGGCGTTCAGCCAGTTTCCCGCTCATAGCAGCCCCGCCTCGTTCGCACCCTTCAACGCCAGCCGCGCCGTTCCGGCAGCGGCCTCGTCCGACAAAGCCGGCAAGAACGCAACGCCGAGCTTACGCTGCCGGATCGCGCTCCACGCCGGATTTGCCGCGCCGCCGCCGACGCTGCGCACCGAAGTCAGCGCCGGCGCGCCGAGCTCGCCAAGCCGGCGATAGCCGAGCGCTTCGATCGCGGCCATGCCTTCGAACATCGCCTTGAGATAGTCGGCATCATCCACCGGGCGCGGGACGAGGCGCGGGGGGAGCGCCGGATCGGCGATCGGGAAGCGTTCGCCCGATGTGGCGAGCGGATAATAGTCGAGGCCGGTCTCGGTCGCCGGGTCGATCATGGCACTGAGCTCGATGATGCGCGTGAGGGGAAAATGCTGCGCCAGCACCTTGCCGCCGGAATTCGAGGCCCCGCCGGCCAGCCAGGCATTGCCCAGCCGGTGGCTGTAGATGCCGTATCGCGGCGCCGAGATCGGCCGGTCGGACAGGATCTTGATGGTAAGCGAGGAGCCAAGCGCCGTGACTCCGTCGCCGACCCCCGCCGCACCCGTCGCCAGGAAAGAGGCGCAGCCATCGGTCGTGCCGGCAACGACGATCACGTCGCGGCCCAAGCCGAACAGATCCGCCATCGCCGCGGTGAGCGTGCCGGTGACGTCGCCCGGCTCGACGACGTCAGGCAGCAAATCCATGCGCATTCCGGTCGCCGCGATCCAGTCCGGCCAACGGCGGGCCTCGACATCGTAGCCGGTTTTCAAGGCGTTGTTCTCGTCGCTGACGTCGAAGCGGCCCGAGAACTGTCCGGCGATCCAGTCCGCCTGATGCAGCACCGCCGCCACGCCCGGCAGATGCTGGAAGTGAAGCGCCTTGGCGAGGCCTGAGGTCGCGCCGTGCGCGGCGCTGCCCGCCGGCGCCTCGCGCGCGATCGCGGCCAGTATATCGTCGCCGGCGACCTTGTCGTTGTACATCAGCGGTTCGGCGAGCGGCCGTCCGGCACCGTCGACCGGCAGCAACGTGCCCGAGGTGCCATCCACGGCGATGGCGCGGACCGTGGTCCGGTCGATGCCCGCAATCAACTCCGCCAGCGCTGCCCGGACCGCTTGCCACCATGCCGCCGGGCTGCGCGGATCCTGGCCAAATGCGTCGAGGCGGACGGCGGCTTGGCCGGCAATTGAAAAGTCCGGGCGCATGGCTACGGCGCGGGCGCCCGAGGTGCCGATATCGACGCCGATGACGAGGCGATCCGAGAGAGGCGAGCCGGCGACGGGCGACATGTCAGCCACCGGAGGCGTTCAGTTTCTGGCGGTACTGCTCGGCGTCCCAGTTGACGAGTTCGTCGTTCTCCGCCTCGGTAAGGTAATTCAACGTCGCCGTGACATCGACCCGCGCCGTCACGTCGGCAAGGCAACGCTGCATGGCGTCGGCGCCGGCGCTGGCATTGGCGCGCATCAGGACGCCGAGCCCCGGGAACAGGATCGACAGGGGCTGGGCGCCGCGACGCCTGACGACAGCGGCGACGTCCTCGCCGGGCGCAGCCACCACCGAACCCTTGCCGAGGAAGATGACATGGTCGGGATAGAGGCTGCCGCCCGATGCCATGCGGCGGCTGTCGGGATCGATGGCGACCGCGTGCGCCTCGGTGTCGATGGGCAAGCGGTAGCCGGAGTTTGCGGCAAGCGCGGTCAGTGCCGCGATGTCAGGCGCGGCCGCTTCGCGCGGCGCCCTTGCCAGAAGCCCGGTGACGCGGCGCAACAGCGCCTCCGCTCCGGTGACGGTCTCGGCCGCGACGACGAGGCCGTGATTGCCCAGGATCAGGACATCGATGCCCGGCCGCAGCCTTTCGGAGATGCCCTGGGCCAGCGGCAGGCCCGGCCGGCGGTAGGGAACATAGGCCCATTGGATGCCTGCGAGCCGGCGCGCGGCCAGGACCTCGCAATCGGCCTGCACCGCAAGCGAAATGGTGTCGACGCAGTGGACATGCAGGACCACGCGCTGCGGCATCAAGGCATGCACCGTGGTCTCGATCGAGGGACGCAGCCCGCGCGGGTTGAGCGCGCCGATGGCGAAGGCCTGAGGCTGGTCGGCGGCGGGATCGCGTCGTTCAACCGCCTCGAGCAATGGCGCCATCGCCACCGGCACCATGATGTCATCGGCGAGCGCGTCTTTCAGCCAGGTCCCGGAAGCCTTGATCCACAGCGTGTCTCCGGCTTTCAGCGAGGTGTTGCCGCCGGCGGCCTGGGTCAGATGCGGATCCTGTCCGATGGCGGCCGAAAGCGCCCGCAGCGCCGCCAATTCCTGCGCATCCGCCTGGGTCGCCATCACGCATCTCCTCCAACAATCCGCCAACCGTCGAATGCGGTGGTCGGGCATTCGACGGGTTGATATCGCAGATAAGAGTGAGTTCCGTCAACCGTGATCGAATACCGTCAGTTGCGGCTTGCAATCGAGCTAATGTTGAGTAAGTTACACCAACTGCCGTCGCAGAACGGCGTTTTGGAGGAAACAGTTGAGCGACTCCGGCCGCCAGCGTCAGATCGTCGAACTCTTGCGTGATCGCCCCTTCGCCTCGGTGCGGGAGCTGCAGGAGCGGCTCGGCGTTTCGGCCGCGACGGTGCGGCGCGACATCGACCGGATCGACGAGGCGGGCGAGGCGCGCAAGGTCTATGGCGGTGTTTCGGCGCTGGACGGCACGTCGCACGCCGGCGTCGCCTATGCCCGGCCCTATGACGAGAATCGCGACCTCGCGGTCGAGGCCAAGCGGCAGATCGCCAACCTAGCCGCGACCATGGTGCGCGACGGCGACGCGGTCATCGTGCATGGCGGCTCGACCTGTTTCCATCTCGGGGTCAAGCTCGCCGAGCGCAGCATCCGGCTCTACACCAACTCGATGCCGCTGGCGGCGTATCTGAGCGATCATGGCCATTGCAGCCTGACCGTTGCCGGCGGCGACCTGCACCGCGAGCCGGGCATCATTCACTCGCTCACCCATCCGGCACCTTTCTACGCTTCGAAGTTCTTTCTCGGCGCGCAAGGCATCGGCCAGGAAGGCTTGCTGGAATCGCACCCGCTGCTGGTGCGCTCGATCGTCGAGCTTAGCCAGTGCGCCGACCAGATCGTCGTGCTGGCCGACAGCCGCAAGCTTTCGATCCAGGCCCGTAACGTCGCGCTGCCCCTGTCGCGCATCGGCACGCTGGTCACCGACGACGGTCTTTCCGATGCCGACGCGCGCATGCTGGAGGATGCCGGCGTCATGGTGCGGATTGCTTCGACCACGGGAGCCATCGCATGAAGGTCGCGGTGCTCGACTTCGGCAAGACCAATTCGAAGCTGTTCGTCTTCGGCCAGGACGGACGCATTCTCGACGAGCGCCGGACCCAGCCGAAATGGACGCGCCAAGGCGGCTTCAGCGTGCTCGATGAGGCCGACCTCCACGATTGGGCGCTCGGCGCCGTCACCGCTGTGATCGAAAACCATGGCGTGGAAGGGGTGATGGTGTCGGGCCATGGCTGCACCTTCGCCCTCGTGGACGACGCGGCGCTGACGCATCCGATCCTCGACTATGAGCAGGAGCCGCCGGCCGAAATCGCCGCGCGGATCGATCGCCGCATTCCGGACTACGCCGAGACGTTCTCGCCGCGGCTGCCGCTCGGTTTCAACTACGGCCGCCACATGCTGTGGCTGCAGGAGGCCGCACCCGACGCTTTCGCGACGGCGAAATGGATTCTCGGCTATCCGCAATATTGGAGCTGGCGCCTTGGCGGCAGGCCGGTTTGCGAAGTGTCCTATCTCGGCTGCCATTCGCATCTGTGGGCGCCGCGTCGTCACGATTTTTCCTCACTGGTCGACGCCGAGGGGTGGCGCCACCAGATGCCGGCCTTCGCGCGTGCGGGAACTGTCATCGGCGAGCAGGACTTCGGCAGCGCGGCACGGCCGCTCGCCATCCACAACGGCGTCCACGACTCGAATGCCGCGCTCCATGCCTATCGGCGGCAGGGGCTGGGCTCGGTGACAGTGGTTTCGACCGGCACCTGGGTCATCGTGCTCAATCCCGACTGTCCGCTCGAGGCGCTCGACCGCGATCGCGACATGCTGGTCAATGTCGATGTGGACGGCGGCCCGGTGCCGACCATCCGCTTCATGGGCGGGCGCGAATTCGCCGCCATCAGCGACGGCTGGCAAGGCCCGGTCGAAGGCGCGGCGGTGCAGCGGGCGATCGATGCCGGCATGATGGCGCTGCCGAGCTTCGCGCCGGGTGGGCCGATGCCCGGCCGTTCGGGCCGGCTGGTCGGACGCACGCCTGATGCCGGCGAGCGTGCGGCCGTGGCACTGCTCTATGTCGCGCTGATGCTCGACCTCTGCCTCGACCTCATCCATTCCAGCAACACCGTGATCGTCGACGGCGGGCTCAACACTGGCGGCCTGCTCGCCAGCCTGCTGGCGCAGCTGCGGCCGGAGCAGGCCTTCATGCAGGGCGCTTCGCTGCAAGGCAGCGCCACGGGCGCTGCGGCCCTGGCTTTCGAGAGCGTCGGGCGTGAATTCGCCGCCGAGCCGCCGGAGCCGGTGAAAGCAGCGCGCTTCACCAGCCTCGCCGGCTACCGCGACGGCTGGCGCGATCTGGTCGCCGGGACCGCCGGCAAGGTCGCAGCCCGATGAGCGCGCAGGCCAAAACGGAGACAGCCGGCATGGGGGCGGAACGCCACCCGGTGCTGGAAATGCGCCATATTTCGAAGACGTTCGGCGCGATCCGCGCCCTGCAGGATGTTTCGCTTACCGTCCAGGCCGGCGAGCTGCACGCGCTGATGGGCGAGAACGGCGCCGGCAAGTCGACGCTGATGAAGGTGCTTTCGGGCGCCTATCGTCCCGATCCCGGGGGCGAGATCCTGATCGATGGCATGCCCGCCGCGACCGGCGATCCGATCAAGGCGCGCGCCAGCGGCGTCGCGGTGATCTACCAGGAACTGTCGCTGGCGCCCAATCTGACCGTGGCGCAGAACATTTTCCTCGGCAACGAACCGCGCCGTTTCGGCATCGTCGACCGCGACCAGTGCAACCGGCGCGCGACCGAGATCATCGGCCGGCTCGGCGTTTCCTTTTCGGCGCGTGCCCTGGTTTCCGGCCTGTCACTCGGCGAGCGCCAGCTGGTCGAGATCGCCCGGGCGCTGTCGACCAATGCGCGCATCATCGTCATGGACGAGCCGACCACGTCGCTGACCTCGCGCGAGACCGAGCGGCTGTTCGAGGTGATCGCGACGCTGAAGGCGCAAGGCATCGCCATCATCTACATCAGCCATCGCATGGAAGAGGTCTACCAGCTCGCCGACCGCGTCAGCGTGCTGCGCGACAGCGGCTATGTCGGCACGCTGGAGCGCGCCGACCTCAGCGCCTCGCGGCTCGTTTCGATGATGGTCGGCCGCGATCTCTCGGCGTTCTACAAGAAGGATCACCGCCCGCCGGGCGAAAAGCGCGCCGTGGCGCTGTCGGTGCGCGGCATGTCCGACGGCAGGCTGCTGAAGGACTGCTCCTTCGACCTCTATCACGGCGAGGTGCTGGCGCTGGCGGGCCTCGTCGGCTCGGGCCGCACCGAACTTGCCAGGCTCATCTTCGGCGCCGACCGGCGCAGCGCCGGCACGCTGGAGCTCGACGGCAAGCCGATCGCCATCGGCTCGCCGCGCGAGGCGCTCGATGCCGGCATCGCCTATCTCACCGAGGACCGCAAGGAACTCGGCCTGTTCCTCGACATGTCTATTTCCGACAACATCAACATGGGCGTGCTGGCCAGGGATGCGCGCGCCGGCGGCTTGCGGGACTTCGCCGCCGCCGACAGGCGCGCTGCGAAAGCCGTCGCCGATCTCTCGATCCGCACCCGCTCGGCGCAGGCCAATGCCGGTTCGCTGTCGGGCGGCAACCAGCAGAAGGTGCTGCTGGCCCGCCTGCTCGAGACCGAACCCAAGGTGGTCATCCTCGATGAGCCGACGCGCGGCGTCGATGTCGGCGCCAAATCGGAGATCTACCGGCTGATCGACAATCTCGCCAACAAGGGCATCGCCATACTGATGATCTCCAGCGAATTGCCAGAGGTGATCGGCGTCGCCGATCGGGTGTTGGTGATGCGCGATGGCGCCATAGCGGGCGAGGTGACGGCGTCCCGGGGCGAGGCGCTTCGCCAGGAAGCGATCATGGAACTTGCGACGGGAGCGGCCCAGGAAGGACCGAAGGAATGACCGACAGAACGACCGCGACGACGAGTGTGGATCAGGCGGCGGTCAGGAGCCGGCGGCTGCGCACGGCTCTCGCCGCGCTCGGCATGCTGCCGGTGCTGGTGTTGCTGGCGGCCGGCTTCCAGTTCATCAATCCGCGTTTTCTCACCGGCACCAACCTGTTGATCGTCACGCAGCAATCGTCGATCAACATCGTGCTCGCCGCCGGCATGACCTTTGTCATCCTCACCGGCGGCATCGACCTGTCGGTCGGCTCGATCCTTGCCGCTTCCGCAATGGTGGCGGTGCTGGTGTCGCTGGTGCCGGACTGGGGCCTGCTCGGCGTGCCGGCGGCCATTCTGGTCGGTCTCGGCTTCGGGGTCATCAACGGGCTGCTCATCGCCTATATCAGGCTGCCGCCCTTCATCGTCACGCTGGGCTCGCTGACCGCCGTGCGCGGCGTCGCCCGCCTGCTCGGTGAAGACACGACCGTGTTCAACTCCGACCTGCCGTTCGACTTCATCGGCAATGGATCGCTGTTCGGCGTTCCCTGGCTGGTCATCATCGCGCTGACGGTGGTGGTGGTGTCGTGGCTGGTGCTGAAACGCACCGTGCTCGGCACCTGGATCTATGCCGTGGGCGGCAATGCCGAGGCGGCGCGGCTGACCGGCATCAAGGTGCCGCTGGTGCTGCTCTTCGTCTATGGCGTGTCCGGCCTGCTGGCAGGTCTCGGCGGCGCCATGTCGGCGGCCAGGCTCTATGCCGCCAACGGCCTGCAGCTCGGCCAGTCCTACGAACTCGACGCCATCGCCGCGGTCATCCTGGGCGGCACAAGCTTCGTCGGCGGCGTCGGCTCGATCTGGGGCACGCTGATCGGCGGGCTGATCATCGCCGTGCTGTCCAACGGGCTCATCCTGGCCGGCGTCTCGGACATCTGGCAGTACATCATCAAGGGATTGGTCATCATCGTGGCGGTCGCCCTCGACCGCTACAGGCTCCAGGCAGGGGCAAGAACGTGAGTGACCTTGTCGCCGGCATCAAAGACCGGCTTGTGTAACGCACCGTGAGAGGCGCGGGGCATCAGGAGGAAGTAAGCGTAATGAAGACCATCGCCAAACTGCTCTGCGGCGCCGCGTTCGCGGCCGTCGCCATTGCGCCGGCATCGGCCAAGGACCTGAACAAGGTCGGCATCTCGGTCGGCCTGCTCGGCAACCCCTTCTTCGTCGCCACCATCAAGGGCATCGAGGACGCGGCCAAGAAGATCAATCCGAACGTCGAGGTGACGTCGGTGTCGGCCGACTATGACTTGAACAAGCAGGTCTCGCAGGTCGATTCCTTCATCGCCGCCGGCGTCGACGTCATCATGCTCAACGCCGTCGATGCCAAGGCGATCGCGCCCGCGGTGAAGAAGGCGCAGGCGGCGGGCATCGTGGTCGCGGCCTTCGACGTCTCCGCGCCAGGCGCCGACGTCACCGTGATGACCAACAATGTCAAGGCCGGCGAGGAGGCCTGCCAATATCTGGTCGACCAAACTGGCGGCAAGGGCAACTACGTCATCCTCAACGGTCCGGCGTCCTCGTCGATCCTGGAGCGCGTGAAGGGCTGCAAGAACGTGCTTGCCCAGCATCCCGACATCAAGATCCTGTCCGACGACCAGAACGCCGAAGGCTCGCGCGACGGCGGCCTGAAGGTGTTCCAGTCGCTGCTGACCCGTTTCGACAAGATCGACGCGGTGTTCGCCATCAACGATCCGACGGCGATCGGCGCCGAGCTCGCCGCCAAGCAGCTCAACCGCTCGGAGTTCATCTTCACCGCCGTCGACGGCGCGCCGGACATCGAGAAGGAACTGGCATCCGGCAAGTCCATGATCAAGGCTTCTGCCTCGCAGGATCCCTACGTGATGGCCGGCCAGTCGCTGACGATGGCCGCCGACGTGCTTGCCGGCAAGAAGCCGGCGGAGCCGGTGGTGCTGCTCGATCCGAAGCTGATCACCGCCGAGAATCTGAAGGACTACAAGGGCTGGACCGCGGCCCGCTGATCAGTCCAAGGCGGACGCGGCCGGGCTGACCTGCCGCGTCCTCCTCATTTCGTCGCAAAACCGGAGACGATCATGTCGCGCATCGGAATCCACTCTTTCGTCTGGTCGGCGAGCTCGACGCAGGCCGAGCGCGAACGCACGCTGGCCAACACCAAGGAGGCCGGCTTCGACCTGATCGAATTCTCCTATCTCGACCCCGCCAATGTCGATATTGGCGGGCTCGCCAAGCGCATCGCCGATCTCGACCTCGGCGTGGCGATCAGCATCGGCCTGCCGGTCGACGGCGACATTTCGAGCGCCGACAAGGCGGTCGCCGCGCGCGGCGTCGGGATCCTCAACGACACCGTCGCCCTGACGCGCGACCTCGGCGGCCAGAAGGTCGCCGGTATCCTCTCGACCAGCCACGGATTGCAGACCGAGGCGCCGACGCGAGACCAGTGGAACCGCAGCGCCGGGACGCTGGCCAAGGTCGCCGAAACCGCGAAGGCGGCAGGCGTCACGCTCAACCTCGAGATCGTCAACCGCTTCGAGAGCAATCTGCTCAACACTGCGGCGCAAGGCTTGGCCTTCATCGAGGACACCGGCTCCGACAACATCTTTCTCCACCTCGACACCTTCCACATGAACATCGAGGAGGCCGATGTCGGGCTGGCCATCCGCCATGCCGCCGGCAAGATCGGCTATGTCCATATCGGCGAGAGCCATCGCGGCTTCCTCGGCACCGGCAATATCGACTTCGCCGCGATATTCGATGCGCTGACGGCGATCGGCTATGCCGACGATCTCAGCTTCGAATCCTTCTCCTCGGAGATCGTCGACGAGAACCTGTCGAAGAAGACCGCCATCTGGCGTAATCTGTGGACGGACAACATGGCGCTGGCCAAGCACGCGCGCGCCTTCATCGGGCTGGGAATGGAAACGGCAAGGCGCAAGGCGGAACTCGTCGCGGCGCGCCACAAGCCCTGAGGATTTCAGACTGAGGAGCAGCAGGAATTGCCAAATCGCCCACCCCAGGCGCGGACGCGCCTGGTTCCTGGTGCAAGGCCGCGAACTCAGCTTCATTGACTGTGAAGGCAGTTAATGCTACAAATTGCCTATGGTGCTGAGTCGCGCCAGGGACCCGCCGAGCAGGCGGGTTTTTTCGTTCAGAGCTCCGTCAAACAGTGCGAAGGCGCCGGTGAACCCGGATTGGTTGCCCTGGTCCCCCTGGCGGCATTGCCCACGCCACGCGTAACGGCTATCCGACGGTGCGACAGCGAAGCAAAACGGAGCCCCGGCATGACGAACAAGACGATCCTGAAATTCGGCACCGTCGAACACGCGGAAGCCGGCGACCTGCCTGGCTGGATCGCGGTCGAGGGCCGGCCGACCATGCAAACCGCAGTCCAGCACACGACCGCGGACGGCAAGGTGATCTCCGGAACCTGGCGCGCGTCGCCCGGTACGTATCACGCCACCTACACCGACTATGAGTTCGTGCACATGATCGCGGGCCGCATCATCATCACGCCCGACGGCGGCACGCCGGTCGAAGTCGGCCCCGGCGACGCCTTCGTGGTGGAAGCCGATTTCAAGGGAACCTGGAAGATCATCGAGCCGGTGACGAAGCATTTCGTGGTCAGGGTGGGCTGAGGCAGGCTGTCAGACAGACAAGCCAGCCGCTCGCTGGCCTTTGATACCTTTCGTCAATCCCGGCCATCCTCGCATGTCCACGCAACTGGCGGGGCCGTGACTGGCGCCCGGTTGGAGCGAACGGGACCAGAATGCCGGCAGGGCGAACGGTGTCCGCCTTGCTCATCGTGCCATCGCGTGAGACCCCACGGCGAGCAACCCCGCTGTTGGAGCACGCGGAACAACAGGATCCGTGGTCATTTCATTGTTTAGTGAGGAAGGCCTTGCAAGCCGGCGTGACTTCGCTGAGGTGCTGTTTAAGGCAGCCTTGCGCCTTCACTTCGTTGTCCATGTGGCACACCCGCTTGGCGTCCGCTCTACAGGGAGTCTTGTAGGCATCTTTCGCTAAAGCGGCGTCGGTGAGAAAAAGCGATATACAAGCCCAAAGCGCCAGTTGAAGTGACTTTCGATTCCGCATGGTTGTGTTCCCATCGTGAGTGCAGAAGCGCGGTCTTTATATGCGTTAATGCTAAAGAATGGGAATCCACCATAAGGAGGAGGGTGCGAGCACCCGCGCAAAATCGGATGAGCAATGTAGCGCAAAACACGGCTTACATAAGCGCAGTGCTGACCAACTGTCTCGCGCACGGCTCAATCAAAAGCGCTAATATAATCGCCCGGTTTGTCGAGCTTGTTTCCAATTTTGTGTTGGAGTAACCCAATATCGCTTGGGAACACGAAATGGAGAGGGTCGTCAGGCCGGGTGCGGGATAAATTTTTTCCTGCCATTTTTCTGAAATACGGAATTGTTCCTTGGCATCGGAGGGAAATACTCTCCGTCTTGAATAAATAACGAATCCGTGATTGCGGGCGTTTTATTCCTGATTGTCGATGACGCGAAGAATATTCGATCCGTAATCGAGCAGTTTTCGTATACTTATAAATGAGGGGCGAGATGTCTACCGTGTTTAGACGCGCGTACATCAAACCAGGTTGGTGTTTTCTTCTCGTGGTCACGTCGGTTGCGTTCCTCATTTGCCTGGGGGGTGGGGAACTCACTGCGGGTGAGTTCAAGAAAACCAGCTGTTGGTTCGAAATTCCGCGGGATCGGGCAATGACGTGTGGGACCGTGAATGTTCCAGAAAATCGAAAGAAGACGGGCGGTACCGAGGTCGTCCTGTCCGTGGTCGTATTCGAACCGGACCGCGAACGGCACGAACCGGTAGTGTTTCTCACAGGAGGCCCGGGGCAGCCTACCGACATCGCCAATAGCGACGACATCGATGGATGGTGGGAGTTCATCGGCGCCCAGAGCTGGATGATTGGACGCCGAGTAATCGTTGCTGATCAGCGGGGCATCGGAAAGTCCGCTCCCGCCTTGGACTGTTCTCAATATTTCAAGCCCGATCATTGGAACGCCATTCTCTCGAGCGTTGAGGTCGAAACCACCTTTAGCAAGCTCAAGAAAGATGAAGTTCTTGCATGCAGGACGGCGTTGATCGCAAAGGGCATTGATCTTGATGCCTACAACACTGAGGAGAATGCGGAGGATATTGATGACCTTCGGAAGGCTCTCGGGATAGAAAAGTGGGTTCTCTATGGCGTCTCGTATGGCACCAGGCTTGCACTGGAAGTGATGAACCAGCACCCCGAAGGGGTCTCAGCGAGTATACTGGATTCAGTTGTTCCGCTGGACATCAATTACCTGAACGAAGATGGGCCGAATCTCGACCGATCGTTAAAATTGCTAGAGCGAGACTGTGAGGCAGCGAACAGATGCATGAATGGGATATCCAATGCTGTTCAGCTTATTGCAAGACAGCTGGATCGGCAGCCTTTGCTCTTGCGCAGCACAGATAAAGAGGCGCGCTACACATATGTCTCCGGGGCAGATTTCCTCGAGCTTATATTCGGCATTTTATACGATCGCGATGCGCTCCTGACCCTGCCGGAGCTGATCGAGAGGACATACAAACAGGATTTCAGACCCCTGGCGGAGATACTTTTCGATGCTGACGACCTGGAGATCTCCCAAGGTATGGACTTCTCTGTAAGTTGTTCCGACAGCGCTCTCCCCGATCTGAATGGCAAGCAGGACAAATACTGGTCGAAATGGGTTGAGCTGAACGACTACTCCTGGGCATGCCCTCTTTGGATGCTTGAGAACGGGCCAGCATCGCAGGTGCAGCCGCGCCGCACTGACATACCCACTCTTCTGTTGTCGGGAGAATATGATCCAGCAACGCCGACAGCATGGGCGGACCACGCGGCGAAGACCCTTCCTTTCGGCCAGGTGGTGGTCTTTCGGGGGATCGGACACGATGTCATAGATTCCGATCCGTGCGGGTCGAAAGTAGTTGCTGATTTCCTTGCAAACCCCAAGCTCAAGTTGAAGACTGAATGTATCGGTGAGATGGGGGCCCCGCAATTTCCAAGCCCGCCAAAGGAACTGTGGTCGGGAGCGGAGGCACTACACTCTATATCAGCAAATCGCTCAAGGCAGGATAGGTTGAGATTTCGATTTGGGCACTGAAATTCCTCTTAGCCAAAATTGTAAAATCCGATATTTTGCTGACGACGAAGTTAAGCTAAAGCGGAACTCGCAAATCAATTAAACACTACGGTAGTATCGCTTAAGGACCCCTCTCGTCTTGCGGGTGGAAGTCGCGTGCGTGTCGCATTTCGATTATCAAATTCCGAAGTTTCACAGAAATTGTAGGAGGATCGAACAGTGTTTACGTCTCGTCGTGTATTGCTTTCGGCCTTGGGTGCAAGCATCGTATACGCCGCCTTTGGTGGCATCGCGCGTGCGAAGGGCGGTGGCGGGGGAGGAGGA